>CAMEJH010000057.1 GCA_945919455.1 uncultured Clostridium sp.
CAAAGTTCTACTAAATATTATAACATAAAGTTATTTTTATTTAGTGAGTACTTTAGAGGTATTATAATCTTTATTCTTCTTCTTTTTTATCCAATTCAGCGATTTTTTGAGCACATTTTGAACAAATTAATTTATCTTTATAAGTCATTAAATTTTTTGTATTTCCACAGAAAACACAATTTGGCTCATATTTTTTTAATATTATAGATGATCCATCTACATATATTTCGATTGGATCTTTTTCAGCAATATCAAATTTATTTCTAATTTCTATTGGAATAACTACACGTCCTAATTCATCAACTTTTCTAACTATACCTGTTGACTTCATTTCCCATCCTCCTTAAACATTATAATCAATGCATTTATATGATATCATAAATAAATAAACAGGTCAATAAATTTGTAAAAATTTTGAAAAAAGTTGTTATATAAAATATTATAAAACAATATAAATATTATAGATAGAGAGGAAAGTATGCTAAATATATTATGGCCAATATTTATAGTAATTTCCATTATTTATGCAGTAATATCTGGAAATGTGGAAAAACTTAACAACTCAATATTTGAATCTACAAAAAATACAGTAGAATTTTCATTAACATTGCTTGGTATGACTTGTTTGTGGAATGGAATTATGGAGATAGCATCAAATACTAAGATGATAGAATATTTATGCAAATTATTAAAGCCAATTTTAAAATTATTATTTCCAAATATAGACGAAAAAAGTAGTACAGGTAAAAATGTTATGATGAATATAATTGCAAACATATTGGGACTAGGAAATGCGGCAACACCATTAGGATTAAAAGCAATGAATGATTTACAAAGAGAAAATAAAGAAAAAACAGTACTAAGTGATAATATGATGATGTTAATAGTTTTAAATACTGCATCACTTCAAATTATACCAACAACAGTTTTAGCTATAAGGAGTTCATTAGGTTCACAGAATCCAAGTGTTATAATATTTCCTGTATGGATTGCTACAATATGTGCTGCAATTGTAGGTATATTTTGTACAAAAATATTGATAAAAATAACAAATTCGAATAGGAGAAATTAATGAATATAATTAATTATATCTCAGTAATAGCAATGCCAATTGTTATATTATTGGTAGTAGCAAATGCACTAAAAGAGAAAGTATCTGTTTTTGATATTTTTTTAAAGGGAGCTACTGAAGGAATCGAAATTGTCTTGAAAATTTTTCCAACATTAATAGGGCTTTTTGTAGCTATTGGTATGCTTAGAAGTTCAGGAGTAATAGAGTTTATAATTTCAATAATTTCACCAATAACCAATTTTTTTAAAATACCAAACGAGATTTTACCTCTTGCAATGTTAAGACCTATATCTGGAAGTGCTTCAATGGCTATTGCTACAGACATAATAAAAAATAATGGAGTGGATTCCTTTATAGGAATATTAGCTTCAATAATAATGGGGTCAACTGAGACAACATTATATACAATAGCTGTATATACAGGAAGTGTTAAAATTAAAAATACAAGATTTATATTAATTGCTGCACTTATGGCAGATATAACAGGAATTTTGGTATCAATTATAGTATGCAAAATTTTTTTCAATCTTTAGTAAATAAAAAATAAATATTAACTATTGAATAAAGTCAAGACCTAGATTGTTACGCCCTAGATATGTTTTGACTATGAAATAGTTAATATTTATTTTTTACTATAAAAATGTAAGAAATTACCAAATATGTCACATTTTGTCGAAATGTTTTTCTTGACAACTGGAAAAATTTGGTGTAATATAATTATAGAAATTTAATTAATTCTTAAGTTTTTAATCTTGTAAAGGGAATAATTCTAATTCCCCATAAATGAACAATTAATAAAATGTTTTAAAGAATTTATTTAATAAATCTAAATTTAGGCCCCCTAAAACCTTAATTACTATTATTTTGTATGTTTGTTCCTTAATTATTCCCTTTACAAAACCATATATATTATAATTTTATTATTTTGCTTGGTTCATTTCTACTAGCAACAGATAAATTAATAGAGTTCTCGTTACAATTTTCTGATATTAGTTCATCAACTACAGTTTGATATGCGAGTTCTGGAAAGTTACTTTCTTTACTCAAATGTCCTAATAATGCAGATTTTAAATTACTATTCTTTAATAAATAAGAAATTGTTTTTCCAGCCATATCATTTGACAAATGACCAGTATTGCTTGCAATACGAGATTTTAGCTTAAATGGATATGAACAACATCTTAAAACTTCTTTATCGTAATTTGATTCCAATAAAACAAATTCACTGCCTTCTAAATGATTTAATATTGATCTTGTCATGTGACCAATATCAGTAGCAATACTTATTTTATGATTAGAATCAATAGCGATATTAAATCCACATGGATTTGCTGCATCATGGGGTATACTAAAAGGTAGAATTTTTAAATCATTTATATAAAATTCTTCAGATGGTTTAAAATATTTTATATTACTGTCTATTAGTTTTTCTGTTTGAGCAGGCATCGCATCAAATGTTTCTTTGGTAGCAAAAACAGGAATATCAAATTTCCTAGAAATTGTTGATATTCCTTTTATATGATCTGAATGTTCATGAGTAACTAAAATTGCATCTATAGAAGAGGGATCTACATTGATTGAATTTAAAGCTTCTTCTATTTTTTTACAACTCATGCCAGCATCTACTAAAATCTTTGTATTTTCAGTTTCTACAAATAAGCTATTACCACTACTACCACTATATAAGCTACAAAAATTTAACATGTTTTTTACTTCTTTCTAATGTTTATTCATTAACTCTTTTGATTATAGCACCTAGACTTCTAAATTTTCCTTCTATGTTTTCATAACCTCTATCTATGTGCTCTAAATTGTATATTTCAGTTGTTCCTTCTGCAATAATTCCAGCTATGATTAAAGCTGCACCAGCACGTAAATCTGAAGAATAAACAGGAGATCCGGATAATTTTTCGACACCTTCGAAAAATGCAGATTTTCCTTGAGCTGTTATATTAGCTCCCATTTTATTTAATTCTTCTGTATATTGAAATCTAGATTCCCAAATACTCTCTATTATTCTGCTTGTTCCATCTGCAATAGATAGAACAACACCCATTTGAGGTTGTAAATCTGTAGGAAATCCTGGATAAGGAAGTGTTTTTATGGTTGCTTTAGAAGGTCTTTTGTTACACCAAACTCTAATACTATCACCATTATCTTCAACTTGTCCACCAATTTCTATAATTTTTGCTGTTATTGATTCTAAATGTTTTGTAATACAATTTTTTATTAAAATATCACCTTGAGATGCAACTGCTGCAAGCATGAATGTACCAGCTTCTATTTGATCTGGAACTACAGAGTATGTACTATTTCCTAGTAATTTTTTTACTCCATTAATTTTTATAACATCAGTTCCAGCACCACGAATGTCAGCACCCATAGTATTTAAAAAGTTTGCTACATCTACTATGTGAGGTTCTTTTGCTGCATTATCTATAATTGTAGTTCCTTCTGCTAATACAGCTGCTAACATTACATTTATAGTTGCTCCTACGGAAACAACATCCATATAAACAGAATTTCCAACTAATTTAGAAGCTTTAGCCGTAATTCTGCCTTGTCCAACATCAACTGTTGCGCCAAGTGCTTCAAAGCCTTTTATATGTTGATCTATAGGTCTAGCCCCTAATTTACATCCTCCAGGCATACCAACAGTTATTTCTCCTTTGCGCCCAAGCATACTACCAATAATATAATATGAAGCTCTGAATTTTCTAGTTAATTCCTCAGAAGCTATAGTTTTATTTATATTTCTTGTATCAATCGTAATTTCATTAGGAGTATTCCAAGTAATTTTTGCTCCAAGACTTTCTAAGATTTTACAAGAGGTTTTTACATCACTTATATTAGGCAAGTTTTCAATTGTACAAATTCCATCAATCAAAAGTGTTGCAGGTAAAATAGCTACTGCAGCATTTTTTGCACCGCTTACTGTTACTTCGCCTTTTAAGGGTGTTTTTCCAGTGATTACTAACTTTTCCAAAAGTATTCCTCCTTAAAAATATTATTCTTAAGAAATATACCATAAAAAGCGAAAGATTACAACACTTTTTCACGATATTCTAATTTTTAGCTGTAAAAAGTCCTTTTTCTGCAAAGAACTCAATCAATTTAAATTTAAACTTAAGTTCAGTATTTTCAGAATCAGAAATAATGTTGAAAGATTCATCACTAAGATGTTCCTCAAGATTTTCTTTTGCTTCGTCATCTACAACGCCAGAACTCACGTCAATAAAGCAAAGAGAAGGGAACATTACGCACCACCAATTTTTTCCCTTGCCAGAACCAATCTCGACACGTAAAGCGTCATAAAATCCTGCAGGTAATGAAATATCACCATAGTTTTTTGTAGGAAAGTAAAAATTATTGATGTTAATTTGTACAGAATAATTATAACCATTTTCTCTAATTGTTTCTTCAGCTATTTTTTTAAACTCTTCTTTATGATTTTGTGCTATAGAGATTGCTTCTTCTTTTGTTGAACAATCTGCACATATACTGTTCATATATGCAAGTAATTTATCTCTAACTTTAAGTTTTAATTCTTGATCTTCATCAGAATCACTGTTTGCAAGAACATGCAATCTGAACACTGCTTCTGATAGCTCACTAGATACAGCAGTTACATAACTTTGAGCAGATATGAATATATATAGTGATAGTAAAAAAATTAGTAAAATTGCATTTTTTAACTTGGTATTTTTAATAAAATTTAAAACTTTTTTCATTAAAATCCTCCTTTTATAAAATAAAACTTTTTTGTAAAAAAATATCTTTAAAATAATTATTAGCCAAAAAAAAATAAAATATACATTGTCGAAAAAAAATAGTAAAAAGAGACCTAAAAAAGCTTGACAAAAAACACAACAAATGGTAAAATTTACCAGTAAAGAAAAACGATGGAAGGGATGAACAAAATGATTGTTAATAGCTCCAAAATAGAAAAAATGTGTAGCTTTTATGTGAGTGATTTCCACTTGGAAATGATTTTAGTCCCATATATTAGTGAAAAAATAGAAAATAAAGAAGATATAAAAATAATAACTGAGAAAAATTTGCAAGATACAATAGAAGTTTTAATTTCTAAAATGAATTTAGAAGAAGATAAAAAACAAAAGATATTAAATTTGGGTTGGAATAAGGAAAATGAGGATATAAAAGAAAAATCTAATGTTATTGTGATTGGAACAGAAGATTATATAAAACAAAAAAATGAAGAAATAAAAGATATGAACATATCAAATTTAAATATAATAGATTGTTATAATTTTGATGAAATAAAAGGAGAAATGAATGATATAATAAGCCAATATGATAAGAGTTTAAACACATTAGGATTTAATAAATTCTAAAAAATTGGAATAAACTATTGAAAATTTCATAAAAATAGTATATATATATAATTATGTAGCAAGAAAGGAAGTAAACATATGGAAGAAAATATGGAATTAATAAAGAAAACTTTGAAAAAGTATTCACAAGAACATTTGTTAAATGGATTTGAAAAATTAAATGAAACAAAGCAAAAACAATTACTAGAACAAATTGAGAATACAGATTTTGAATTAATAAATAGTTTATATAACAATACAAGAAAAGAAGTAGAAATTCCAGAATCTCAAATAACTCCAATTGAATATCTTGATAAAGATAAATTAAATGGATATTACAAAGGATTTTTGGAAACAGGAGAAAAAGCAATAAGAGATGGAAGACTAGCAGCTGTTACAATGGCAGGTGGACAAGGAACAAGATTAGGACACAACGGCCCTAAAGGAACATTTGATATAGGTTTAGATTCACATAAATCTTTATTTGAATTATTAAGTGATTCATTAAAAGAACAAGGAAAGAAATACAATGTAACAATTCCTTGGTTTATTATGACAAGCAGAGAAAATAATGCAGAAACAGTTAAATTTTTTGCTAAGCACAAATATTTTGGATACGAAAAAGATAAAAATATATTTTTCTTTGAGCAAGGCGAATTGCCAATGGTAGACACAGAAGGAAAAATATTAATTGGTGAAGATGGACTAATAAAAGAAGCTGCAGATGGACACGGTGGAATATATGAAGCATTAGTAAAAAACGGAATGACTAAAAAAATGAGAGAACTAGGTGTAGAATGGATATTTATAGGTGGAGTAGACAACTGCCTAGTTAAAATGGTAGATCCTATATTAATGGGAATTGCAATACAAAAACATGTAACAGCTGCAGGAAAATCTGTTGTAAAAGCAAATCCTCAAGAAAAAGTTGGTGTATTTTGCAAGAGAAATGGAAGACCATCAGTAGTTGAATATACAGAAATACCTAAAGAAATGTCTGAAGCTACAGATAAAAGAGGAGAACTAATATATGGAGAATCTCATATTCTATGTAATTTGTTTAATATAGATGCAGTTGAAAGAATGGGAAGTAAACCACTTCCATATCATACAGCATTTAAAAAAGCAACATATATAGATAAAAATGGAAATAAAGTAGTACCAGATGGACCTAATGCATATAAATTTGAAGCTTTCTTATTTGATGCATTTGGAGAATTAGATGATATGGCTATCTTAAGAGTAAAAAGAGAAGAAGAATTTGCACCTGTAAAAAATGCTTCTGGAGTAGATAGTCCAGAAACAGCAAGAGAGCTATATAAAAAATTCTATAAATTATAATAAGTTTATAAATTTAAACTGCTGGTATTACATCAGCAGTTTTTATATTAATATATAGAAAGGAAGTTACATATGAATTATTTAGAAGAATATAAAAGATGGTGTGAAGACCCAGCTTTTGACGAAGAAACAAAAAAAGAATTATTAAGTATTAAAGATGATGAAAAGGAGATAAAAGACAGATTTTATAAAGAATTAGAATTTGGAACAGCAGGGTTACGTGGAATTATTGGAATGGGAACAAACAGAATGAACAAATATACTGTTGGAAAGGCTACTCAAGGATTAGCAAATTTTATAATAAAAAAAGGTGCACAAAATAAAGGAGTAGTAATTAGTTTTGATTCTAGACATATGTCACCAGAGTTTAGTAAATTGACAGCATTAGTATTAAATGCTAATGGAATAAAGACATATATAATGGATAAATTAAGACCTGTACCTGAATTATCATTTGCAGTTAGGGAATTAAATGCTGCAGCAGGAATAATGATAACAGCAAGCCATAACCCACCAAAATATAATGGTTATAAAGTTTATGGAGCAGATGGTGCACAAATTGTTCCACCAGATGATAAAGATATAATTACAGAAGTAAGAGCAATAAGTGATTATGCTGATATAAAAACAATTTCAGAAGAGGAAGCAAAAGAAAAGGGATTATATAATGTTGTTGGAAAAGAAATTGATGATAGATATATAGAAGAATTAAAAAAATGTGTATTGAATCCAGAGATTATAAAAGAACAAGAAGATAAACTAAAAATAGTTTATACACCATTACATGGAGCTGGAAATGAAATGGTACAAAGAATTCTAAAAGAATTAGGATTTAAAAATGTATATGTTGTACCAGAACAAGAAAAACCAGATGGAAATTTTCCAACAGTAAGTTATCCAAATCCAGAAGATCCTAAAGCATTTAAATTAGCTTTAGAATTAGCAAAAGAAAAAGATGCAGATGTAGTTTTAGCAACAGATCCAGATTCAGATAGATTAGGAATATTCGCAAAAGATACAAAAACAGGAGAATATATAAATTATACAGGAAATATGTCTGCTTTATTAATTGCAGAATATGAAATTTCTCAAAAGAAAGAAAAAGGTCTATTACCTAATAATGGTATGATTATAAAAACTATAGTGTCTACAAATTTAACAGACGCAGTTGCTAAAGCATATGGGTTGGAATTAATAGAGGTTTTAACAGGATTTAAATACATAGGTGAAGTGATGAGAAAAGCAGAGGAAAAGAAAGATAAGGAATATGTATTTGGTTTTGAAGAAAGCTATGGATGTCTAATTGGTACATATGCAAGAGATAAAGATGGTGTTGGAGCAGTTATGGCTCTTTGTGAGGCTGCGGCATATTATAAATCAAAAGGTTTAACTTTATGGGATCAAATGATAAACATATATGAAAAATATGGATATTATAAAGAAGGCCAAATATCTATTGTTTTAGAAGGTGCAGAAGGAGCAGAAAAGATTAAATCGATGATGACTGCAATGAGAGAAAAAAATATAGATAGAATAGGAGATTATAAAGTTTTAACTTTTAAAGATTATGATAAAAATATTGTGAAAGATATGGAAACTGGAAAGATTACAGAAACAGGTCTTCCAAAATCTAATGTTTTATATTATGAATTAGAAAATAATTCATGGTGTTGTGTTCGCCCTTCTGGTACAGAACCAAAAATAAAACTTTATATGGGAATTAAAGGAAATTCTATGGATGATGCTAATGCAAAATTAAATGATTTACAACAAGCTATGGAAACACTTGTTAGAAATGCATAAAATCTAAAAGAGATTAAAAACTTCATATATAACTATTTCTTTGTCAAAAACATATCTAGGGTCTTCCTATAGGTCTTTGACTACATCAATAGTTATATATGAAGTTTTATTTTTTATCAATTATTTTTTCCAGCCTTCTAGGTTTCTGGAAATTGCTCCAAATAGATTTGCTCTGATCATTGGTATATCTTTTTGCCATAAGAATATTTGCTCTTTCATATCTTCTCTTTTTGTGTGTTCATCCATTGGGCAAACTTTAGGCATAACCTGTTTATTATTCTTTTTTACAAAACGCCTTGTGTCTTTTTCACTAAGTAATATTAATGGACGTATAAGAGTTATTTTACTCCTATCCATATAGCTTTTTGGAGCAAATGTTGATAGACTTCCTGTATATAATAAATTTAATAAAAAGGTCTCTAAAACATCATCCATATTATGACCAAGTGCTATTTTATTACATCCTTCTCGAATTGCAATACTATTAATTATTCCTCTACGCAAATTTGCACATAATGAACATGGATTCTTTTCTTTTCTAACATCAAAAACGATTTCTTTTATATTACTGTTTTCTATAAATAAAGGAATGCCAAGTTCATCACAGTTTTTTTGTAAAAGTTCTGTATCAAAAAATTCAAATCCAGGATTTACACTTATTGCTATTAATTCAAAGTGTTTTGGATAAAATCTTTGTAGTGCTTTTAATCCATTTAATAGAGTAATTGAATCTTTGCCTCCTGATAAGCATACAGCTATTTTGTCTCCTTCATCTATCATATTATATTCTTCTATTGCTTTTCTCATTTTACTTAATATTTGTTGCATAATTTTTTCCTTTCTCGTAATTTGGGGCCGGTTCTATTTTTTCGAAAATTAGGGTTGGTTCTTTTTTGCGTTTTTTTTCGTAAATTTGTGCCGGGCCTTTTTTTACGTTTTTGCTATATTTATTATAACATATATGTCAAGTTTTTTACTTTAAACAAAAAGCAAACATAATTTTGCAAAATCATTGACTTGAATGGAAAAATATGTTATATATATGTATAGTTAATTACATGTAATTTTTATTATTTATTAACATCTTGGGCAAGACAAAAGTATTTTTTTCAAAAATATTAGATCAGTTTTTCTAATATACCAAAATAGAATGTAAAATTAAAAAGGAGGAAATTTATGAGTGAAAGTGAATTAATAGAATTGACTGAAAAAACATTTGAGGAGATTAAACATGTTGATGAGAATGGAAATGAATATTGGTATGCAAGAGAATTAATGTTATCTTTAGGATACAAAGATTGGAGATACTTTGAAAATGTTATAGAAAAATCTAAGATAGCTTGTGAAAATAGCAATATTGCTGATATTGAACATTTTGTTGCCAACAACAAAACGATAGCAATGCCCAAAGGTGCAACTAAAATTATATTGGACTATAAATTGAGCAGATACGCTTGTTACCTAATTGCTCAAAATGCAAATCCAAGACTAAAAAATGTTGCTCTTGCTCAAACTTACTTTGCAGTGAAAACAAGGCAACAAGAATTAACAGAAGAACAATACAAACAATTAACAGAAGATGAAAAAAGGATATATAATAGGAGAATTGTAAAAGATAGAAATAAATATTTGTTTAATACGGCTAAAGATGCAGGAGTTAAAAATTATGGTAGATTTAATAATGCTGGTTATAAAGGATTATATAATGGAGAAACAGCAGAAGATATTGCTAAAAGAAAAGGCTTAAAGGAAAATCAGCAAATTTTAGACTATATGTGTAGTAGTGAGCTTGGTGCTAATATTTTCCGTATTACACAAACAGATGAATTACTAAAAAATAATAAAGTGAATACAGAAAATGAGGCTTGTTCTACTCATAATAGAGTTGGAAAAGCTGTAAGAGAAACCATAAAAAAACTAGGTGGTACTATGCCAGAAGATTTACCTACTCCCGAAAAAAGTATTCAAGAATTAGAAGAAGAACATAAAAAATATTTAGAATAAAATTATAATAATAGGTACATTTAAATTATTATACTTGAAATTATGAGAATTTGTGGTATAATAATTTAAAATGTGCTTATAGCTCAGCAGGATAGAGCAGTCGCCTCCTAAGCGACCGATGGTGGTTCGAGTC
>CAMEJH010000058.1 GCA_945919455.1 uncultured Clostridium sp.
AAAGAACTCTAAAATGTAGAGTTCTTAAAGGGCGGAATTTATTCCGCTTTTTTATACCTATAAAAATAACACACAATCTAACCACAACAAAATACTACAACAACTTAATCAAAATTATTTGCCAAAACACTTGAAAAATAAGCCAAAACAATGTAAAATATAAAAGAACAAAAATCGAGAAAAGAGGACGAAAAATGTACTTAATAGTAGGATTAGGAAATCCAGAAGAAGAATACAGTAGAACCAGACACAATATGGGATTCAACACAATAAACAAAATAGCAAACGAATATAAAATAGAAATGAAAAAAAGCAAATTCCAAGGAATATATGAAAGTGGAATAATAGAAAATCAAAAAGTAATACTAGTAAAGCCACAAACTTACATGAACTCAAGTGGAAACTGTGTAAAAGAATTTGTTGACTTTTACAAAATAGAAAAAGAAAACATATTAATAATATATGATGACATGGACATAGAACCAGGTACAATAAAAATAAGAAAAAAAGGAAGCAGTGGTGGACACAATGGAATGAAGTCAATAATAGAAATGCTAGGAACAGAGGAATTTCCAAGAATAAGAGTTGGAATAGGAAGACCATCGCATGAAGACGATAAAATAAACTATGTAATAGGTGAAATACCAGAAGATGAAATAAAGACCTTAGAAGAAGGAGTAGAAAAGGCAAAAGAAAGCACTATAGAAATATTAAAAAACGGTTTGGATGCCGCAATGAACAAATTTAATTAGAAAGGCAAGAACAACATGATAGAATTAATTATAAATAAAACTAAAGAATCAAAAACAATTGCAACAATAGAAAATGGAAAACTTGTAGAGATATATGAAGAAAACGAAGAAAGCCAAAAAGCAAGAAATGAAGGAAATATATACATTGGAATTGTAAAAGATATAGTACCAGGAATGCAAGCAGCATTTATAGACATAGGAACAGAAAAAAATAGTTTTATACATGTAAAAGATATACTACCACAAGTAGATGAAAAAATAGAAAAAAAAGTAGATGCAAATATAAAAGATGTAGTAAAGCCAAAACAAAAAATGCTAGTACAAATACAAAAAGACAGTAATGATAAAAAAGGAGCTAGAACAACAACACACATAAAACTAACAGGAAAATATGTTATATTAATGCCAAACACAAATATAGTTACAATTTCACAAAAAATAGAGAATGAAAAAGAAAAAGAAAGACTTTTAAAAATAGTAAAAGAAAAGTTACCTAAAAATACAGGTGCAATAATAAGAACTGCAGCAGAAAATAAACAAGAAGCAGAAATATTAAAAGATTTAGAACAACTAGAAAATAAATGGAAAAACATTATAAACAAATTCAATAAAAGTAATGATAAACCAGAGATATTATATAAAAGTCCTAGTATAATTGAAAAAATAATAATAGACATACCAGAGGACAAAATAAGCAAAATAGAAGTTAATAATCGCACAGATTATAATGAAATAAAAGAATATCTTGAAGAAATACAAGAAAACAAGATAAAATTAGAACTATCAGAAAAAGAAAATTTAATAGAAAAATATGAATTAGATAAACAAATAGAAAAAATAAATCAAAGAAAAATATGGCTAAATTGTGGAGGATTTATAACAATAGATCCAACAGAAGCACTAGTTGCTATTGATGTAAACTCAGGAAAATTTACAGGAAAAAGCAATTTAGAAGAAACTATATATAAAGTAAATTATGAAGCTACAATAGAAATAGTAAAACAGCTAAGGTTAAGAGATATTGGAGGAATAATAATAATAGATTACATAGATATGCAAAAAGAAGAAAACAAAGAAAAAATAGAAAAACTATTAAAAGAAAAACTAAAAGAAGATAGAGCAAAAACACAAGTAGAAGGATTTACAAAATTAAATTTAATGGAAATGACAAGAAAGCATATTTGTAGTCATAATAGTTAAAAACAAAAAAGAACCGGCACAAAATTGCGATTTGAAAAAACGAAAAAAAAGGACCGGCACCAATTGAAGGAGAAAAAATGAAAGTAGGATTTGTATCACTTGGATGTAGTAAAAACTTGATAGATACAGAAATAGCGATAGGACATTTTAAAAACAATAATTATGAAATAGAAAATGATCCAGAAAAAGCAGATATAATAGTAATAAATACCTGTGGATTTATAGAATCTGCAAAAGAAGAGGCAATTAATACAATATTAGAAATGGCTGAATATAAAAAGAAAAAATGTAAATATTTAATAGTTATGGGGTGTCTTGTACAAAGATATTACGAAGAATTATTAAAATCTCTTCCAGAAGTAGATTTATTTATAAAAATAGATGAATATGATAAGTTATGGCAGAAAATAGAAAAATTAATAAAAGAAAATAAAGTAGAAAAAACTACAACTAACACTAGCAAAAAGATTACAGAAATAAAACCATTACCAATGCCAACATATAATGAGTTTTATGAAAGGATAATTACAACAGGAAAAGATTTTGCCTATTTAAAAATTGGAGAAGGATGTAGTAATAGATGCACTTATTGTGCAATTCCATATATTAGAGGTCCATTTGTAAGTAGAAAGATGGAAGAAATTATCGAAGAAGCAAAAATTCTTGCAAATAAAGGAATAAAAGAAATAATAATTATAGCACAAGATACAACAAAATATGGAGTAGACATATATGGAGAACCAAAACTTGCAGAGCTATTGCAAAAAATATCAGAAATTCAAGAAATAAAATGGATAAGGTTTTTATATTCATATCCAGAAGGAATAACAGACGAATTAATACATACAGTAAAAAATAACGAAAAAATCTGTAAATATTTTGATATACCAATACAACATATATCTGATAAAATTCTAAAAAGAATGAATAGAAAAACAAACAAAAAGCAAATAGAAGAAATTACAGAAAAAATAAGAAAAGAAATACCAAATGTAACATTAAGAACAAGCTTAATAGTTGGATTCCCAGGAGAAACACAAGAGGATTTTGAAGAACTAGAACAATTTGTAGAAAAAGCAAAATTTGATAAATTAGGTGCATTTATGTATTCTAAAGAAGATGGAACACCAGCTGCAAAATTGCCGGAACAAATACATGGAAATACTAAAAAATCAAGATATAATAAAATAATGGAGATACAACAAAAAGTTTCTAATGAAAATCTTAAAAGAAAAATTGGACAAGAATGTGAAGTTCTAATAGAAAATATATCATTCGATGGTAAATTTTTAATAGGTAGAACAAAGCAAGATGTTCCAGATATAGATGGAATTATATACATAAAAAATAATAATAAGCAAAAAATAATTGACCAATTTGTAAAAGCAAAAATAGTAGATGTAAAAGATTATGACTTAATTGGTGAATTGATTTAAAAGGAGGAAATATGGAGAAAAGTAAAGAAAAATCTCAATATACATTTGCTCCAGAAGAAAAAGAAATACTAGAAATTTTAGCATTATTTGAACAAGAGCTAGGAGAAAAATTACAAGAGTCTAAAGGAGAAGTTGAAAGAATAAAATATTATGAAAAATTTCGAATTAATAAGATAGATTTTAGCAATATATTTGTAACAACAGAAAAAGATGTTGATGGAAATATAAGTTATCATGTGTATTGCGGAGATTCTTCAAATGAAATAATTTCAATTGATTCTGAAGGAAACATAAAAACTATTCCAGAATTAGAAGCTTTTATTGGAGACTTAGATATCGAAGATATTATGGAAAAAAATGAAAAACAAAAAGGAAGACTAAAAGGTATTTCTGAAAAAATGGAGCCAGAAGAAATAAAAAAATCATTAAAAGCTAAAGGAGAAGAAGAAAAACAACAAAATGGTGAAGAACAAGAAGATGAGCAAACTCAAGAAATAGAAGAAGATTTAGAAGAACAGGGACAAGATTTAGATATAGGCAAATACAGAGAAATTAAAGATAATCAATTAGCAAAAAGAATTCCAGAAGCATTTAAACAAGGAGAAAAAAATGGTGTTGCCTTTTCTCACAAATTAAATAAATTTGTTATTATATCAAAAGTAAATGGACAATACCAAATAAATGAAAAAATACAACCATCAAAGCCAACTTGGAAAACAATAATTAGTATAGATGAAAATGGTGAAAAGATTGAACGAAAAGTTCCAAATTCTTTAATGAAAATAGAAAATAATAAAGACAAAGAGATAGCATTAACAATTGGGCAATATGGAGATATAGACATAGAAACTGTACAAGTTCTACCTTGTCAAGAGAGAATTGCAAGAGGTGTAAGAATGCAAGGAGAGGGCATGGAAAAAGAAGAAAGCTATCAACTAAGACAAGAATTTGAAAAGAAAGGTAAAGAATATCCTCATGACCTCGCACATCAAGTTGAAGAAATAGAAGAACACAAGAATGATGCTGGAATCAAAGAACAAGAAATAACAGAGAAAGATTATATACCTAATACACAAATGACATGGGGAGAACTAATGGACGAAACAGGAGAATCACTACCAGCATTAGTAGAAAGATATAATAGAGAAATGACAAAAGAAGGTGCTGATTCAGAAGAAACTATAGAAACTATTAAATCAGATTATCAAAATGTTTCACATGAACATGATAGAAAATAGAAAGAGGTAAAATATGCTAGTAGAACAACTAATATTTATAATAATAGCATTTGTATTATTTGTATATATGTTTTATCAATTAATAAAGAAGAATGACACAAAATATGTACCAATACTTGCAATACAAGCTCTTGGAATAGCAATAGACTTTATACAACTTTATTTTACGAAAGAAGATTTAAATGTTTTTGGAAAAATAATTATATATATTTTATCAATAGTATTACCAATAATAGTATTAATACTTGAAAAGACAAATACAAATATAACAGAAACTATAGAAGTTGCAATTGCTAAAATATACTTGTTTTTTGGAAATACTAAAAATGCAAAAAATGCTTTAATAAAACTTGTTACAAAACACCCAAGAAGTTATATAGGACATAAACTTTTGGCACAAATATATGAAAAAGAGGGTGGACAAAGAAAAGCAGTAGATGAATATGCACAAGCTATAGACATAAATAAAAAAGACTATGACTCATATTATAAAGTAGCAACAATTTTAACAGATTTAGACAAAAAAGATGAAGCAGAGCATATGTTGGCAACATTACTTAGCAAAAAGCCAGATCATGTAGAAGCAACAATAGCATTAGGTGATTTATTAATAGAAAAAGAGGATTTCAAAGAAGCAGTAAATGTTTACACAGAAGCGCTAAAACTAAGTCCAACAAGTTATGATTTAAATTATAATTTGGGAATAGTATATACTATGTTAAATGATTTTCAAAATGCGAAAATGTATTATGAAAAAGCAGCTGAATTAAATACTATTGCATATAATACAAAATATAGTTTAGCAGAAATTGCTATTATATATAAAGAATTAGAAGAAGCCGAAAAATACTTATTACAAGCAACAGAAGATGAAGAACTATGTGCAGATGCATATTTAGAATTAGCTAAAATATATCTTATAAAAGGTGACAAAGAACAAGCTATAAAATATGCAAATGTTGCAATACAAGAAGAACCAAAAAGAATAGTAGAAAAAATTCAAAAAGATGTATCTTTTGCAATAATTATGGCTAAGTTATCAATACCATTTAATTTAGAATTTGAAGATGAAGAAAAATCAAAAAAATTAACTAAAAAAGAATTAATGGCTAAAAAACATTTAGAAGAAATGGTAGAGATAACAAAAAATATAGGATATAATGATATCAAGTTTGAGAAAAAGAATAAAATGGAACCTATAAAAGAAACAGAAAAACAAAAAGAAAGAGAAGAATAAAAAACTCCAAAAAATCCATACTAATAGTATGGATTTGGAGGTTAATATGAAATATAAAATAGCTATAATAGGTGGAGATTTAAGAATAGTAAAGCTAGCAGAAATGCTTGCAAAAGAGGAAAATGAAATATATGTATATGGATTAGAACAAGCAGAAAACTTAAAAAATGTGAAAAATATTATTCATTGTGAAAAAATTAAAACAGCTATACAAAATGTTGATATTGTTATAGGACCAATTCCATTTTCGAGTAATGGAACAACAATTAATACGCCATTTAGTGAAAAAGAAATCACTATTAGAGAGCTTATGCATGAGATAAATGCAAAAATTTTAATAGCAGGTAGTATATTACCAGAAGTATATGAACTTGCAAATGATGAATATATAGAAATTGTTGATATTATGAGAAGAGAAGAATTGGCAGTATTAAATACTATAGCAACAGCTGAAGGAACTATACAATTAGCAATAGAAAATACTAATAAAATTTTACACGGAAGTGAAGTCTTAATTTTAGGCTTTGGAAGAATTGGAAAAGTTTTAGCGAGAAAAATGGCAGGGTTAGCTGTGAAAGTTACTTGTGCTGCAAGAAAAGATGAAGATCTAGCATGGATACAAGCTTATGGACATAAAGCTACAAATATTAACAAATTAGGAGAAAACTTAAAACAATTTGATGTAATAATAAATACAGTGCCACATATGATATTATCAGAAGAAAAATTAAAATATGTGAAAAAAGACTGCTTATTAATAGACTTAGCATCAAATCCAGGAGGAATAGATAAAAAAGCTGTAAAAGAACAAAAATTAAAGTTTGTTTGGGCATTATCACTACCTGGAAAAGTAGCACCAACAACATCAGCAGAATTTATAAAAGAAACTATATATAATATATTAAAAGAAACATACAAGTAGAAAAAACGCAAAAACGGAACCGACCCCAATTTGCGATTTTAAGGAAGGAATGAATTAATTATGGAAATTTATCAAGCAATAATTTTAGGAATAGTACAAGGATTAACAGAACTATTACCAATATCAAGTTCTGCACATTTAACATTAATACCACAAATTTTTAATTGGAGTGCAGTCCCAGAAAGTTTTGATGTGGCATTACACTTTGGAACATTATTAGCAATAGGAATATTTTTCTTTAAAGACTGGTTGGGGCTAATAGTAGGAGGAACTAAAAAAGTATTTAAAAAAGAAGATTCTGTTGAAGGCAGAATGTTCTGGTACATAGTAGCTGCAACAATTCCTGGAGGAGCAATAGGATTTATATTAGATAAATATGCAGAAGAAATTTTAAGTAAACCTCTTATAATTGCAATTGCATTAATTGTTATGGGAATTATATTATACATTGTTGATAAAAAATCGCCAACAAAAACTGAATATAAAGATATGACATTTAAGCAGACGTTTTTAATAGGGCTATCACAAGCATTAGCATTCATTCCAGGTGTTTCTCGTTCAGGTGTTACAATGACAACTGGTAGAGCAATGGGAGTATCTAGAGAATCAGCAGCAAAATACTCATTTATGTTATCTGCTCCTATAGTATTAGCAGCAACAGTATTTAAATTAGGAGATTTTATAGAATATCTTACAATAGCAAGTACAACAGGAATAATAGCATTTATATTAGGAGTTTTAGTAAGTTTTATAGTTGGAATATTAGTAATCAAATTTTTATTAGAATACTTGAGAAAAGGAAGTTTTAAAGTTTTTGCAATATATAGAGTAGTAGTTGGATTATTAGTAATTGCATGGATTATATTTTAATATAGAAAAAGAGCTGTACCACAAAGGTAAAGCTCTTTTCTTATGCAATTAAATGAAAGTAATAGGCCTTTTCTTAAACTCGATATGGTTATAAGGAAGAGACTGCAAGAAGTTTTTGGCAGAGATAAAGTCATCAAAGAAAAAAGAAATGTACTCATAAGTTTCCACAAAATTGACAACATTGTCATCTTGATGAGGAACATATTTGTCATCACTATTAAGCTTATAAACTCTTACCTCATATCCTTTGGTATTTTCGCATTTTCCAAGGAAAATAGAATACTCAAACTTCTTTCCGTTGAAATTGCCAATGATGGACAGTGTGCATTTTTTGCGCTGAACATAATCTTCGCTCATAAACCGTAGCAAATCGAAATGACAATAGAACTTGTTTGTAAATTGCATAAAAATCCTCCTATAAATTCATATGTTGGATTTAACTACTGACACAAAGTACTATTATTATATCATAAAAATGCTCATAAATCAATTTTTATAAGATGTTGTCATATTTACTACCAAAAGTTTCGATATTTAAAATTCTAATATTTTCATTAGAATCAATTTTGTCAAAAGAAATTCTAATGTAATCAGTAGGTAAAGCTTCTTTAATTAAATCTCCCCATTCTATAATGCAAATGCCTGTAGAAAAATATTCTTCTCCTCCAATAGCATAAAATTCATCAATATCTTCTAAACGATAAACATCAAAATGATAAATATTTATATCTTTATTTTTATATTCATTTACAATGTTAAAAGTAGGACTTGAAATTTCATTATCTAAATTAAAATGTCTTAAAAAGCCCTCAGTAAATTTAGTTTTACCAGCGCCTAAATTACCAGATAAAACTATAATATCACCAATATGCAATTTGCCAGCTAAATTAGAAGCAAATTCCATAGTTTCAGCTTCACTATGTGAAGTAAATTGAAAAGTTTTCATAATTAATCCTCCACATAGTATTTTAACTGAAAAGTGTTGATTTGTAAAGTATTATTTATTAGCAGAACACATTTTTTCATATTCTTTACACTTAATTTTGTAATCCATTTGCATACATAAATATTTGTAATAAGAATAAGCTTGCTCATATTGTGCTACTGGATTAAATAAAGGATCTTTATACATATCATTTAAACCATTATCCATTCCATCAAATTGTGAATATGGTGAAAAATCAGAATTTCTTTCCATAAAAATACCTCCTTATATTATATATATTTTCAAAAAAAAGATATATAACAAAATATTGATTTTGTTTAAATAAAATGTTATATTAAATATATAATTATAAAAGAAAAGAGGTAAACGAATGAAAAGAAATAAAGGAATAACATTAATTGCGCTAACAATAACAATAATAGTATTATTAATATTAGCAAGTGTAGCAACATACTCTGGAATAGGTACAATAAAATCAAGCAAGTTAAATAAATTAAAACAAGAATTAGAAATAATGCAAGCAGAAGTAAATCTATTATATGAAAAATATAAAGATGATATAAAGGCCAATATAGAGATAACTGTTGGAAAAGATATTAGTATAAAACAGGAACAAGCTAATACAGCTTTTTCAGATTGTGGTGTAACAGATACTACTGGCTATAGACTATATGATTCTGAAACAATAAAAGAACTTAATATAGAAGGAATTGAAAGAGAATATTTAGTAAATGTTGCCAAAAGAGATGTAATTTGTTTAGATGGATTTGAAATGGATGGAAAAAAGTATTATCAACTAAAAGATTTAACTGAAAAAAATACTATAGAATACGGAATTCCTGAAGAAGAAGTTACATTTGATGTTAATGCAACAGAATTAACAGAAGGTGGATGGAAAATTGACATATCAAATATAAAATTTTCAAAATATGTTGGAATAGGAACTATTTCGTATAGAAAACTAGGAACTGATGGTAATTGGAGTACACCAATTACTATAGAAAAAAATGCAAAATCTAACCAAAGTTATAGTTTTACAGTTAGAGAAGATGGAACATATGAAATTATAATTGAAGATGCAAAAGGAAAAAGTGGAACAAATACGCAAAATTTAAGTGGTACATAATACCGAATACATAGTCAGCAAAAATATAAATAGCAAGATTTTCTTGCTATTTTTTTTATTATCTAGTAAAATAATCAAATAAAAGAAGGAGACTAACTATTAAAAGTCAAGCCTTTTTTATAAAAAAATTATAATTGGAA
>CAMEJH010000059.1 GCA_945919455.1 uncultured Clostridium sp.
AAAATTTAGTGCTAATAAATAAAATTTTTTAAGACATTTTCAAAAATGATTGACAAATAATAAAAGTTTAATTTTAAAATACAGTTTCAAATAAAAAAGAATTACATAATAAAATGTAATTCTTTTTTTATTTTCATTATTATTGACCTACTTCTACTGGTAAGTATTTAACTCCCCATGCTAATGCTTCTGCATGTGAATTCATATAAATATCTATTTTGTTCCCAGTTACAGCTCCCCCTCTATCTTCAACCACATATTCTTTGCCATTTATTATTAATTTTGTTCCAAATGCAAATTGTGAAGATGCAGCTACTGTACGTCCAGCTGTTGCTTTTGTTCCAGATGCTGTATATCCTGTTGCTTTTCCACAACATTTAGCACATGAACAATATGCAGTTACTTTAAATATTTTTGTTGTTCCAGAAGAAGTGTCTCTTGTTATAGTTCCACCTCTTGATGTAACATTTTGTTGAACTTGAACTATTTTATTAACTGGTTCTTTTATAACTTGTTCTGAAAGTTTTGTTCTTTCTATTTCTTCATCGTTTTGATATTTTATTTTATATGTTACTTCTTTTATTCCATCTTCACCTTGTTGTATTACTTTATTTTTTGTATCAGTCGAACCTTGTGATGCATCTTTTGTAATTGTTTCATATGGTATATTTTCTTGTTCTACTACTATTTTTTCAATTATTGGTGAATAACTTTTTAATATTTCATCTAATGTTGTTTCTATTCCACTTTCTGATATTTTAGCTATTTGTACTTCTTGTTCAGATTTATTTGTAATAACTATTTTGTTTTTTTCTGTAATTTGTTCATCTAAATCTGGACTTACTCTTTCGTCTTCTTCTATAACTATATTATTGTCTGCTAATATTTCTGCAACATTTGTTTTTGTTGTTACAACTGTCATTTTATAACCATTTTTCATTGTTATTTCTACACTTCTAATATCTATTTCCGTAGCCATTACGCTAACTCCAAATATTAAAATAAATATTAAACTAACACCAATGATTTTCATAATAGAGATAGATGCACTATCTTTTTTATTCATAAAAATCATAAAACCTCCTTTTAACGACATTTCTATTATACTATTTATTTTATTTTTTGTCAAATTTTTTGTTTTTATGGTACCAATTTCCGTAAGCCTTGGTAAATCTTAGCATACTATATTATATGTTGCTTGTACTAAAAAAATTCTTAAAAAAAATTTTTTTATATGAAATTTTTACCATTTTAATGTTATACTAATTCTGTTATTTGATTAATTGATACTCCTTTTTTAGATAATATTTTTAAAACTGTTGTAAAAAATAATTTTGTATGATATCATATATTATATAAATTAAAGGAGGTATTACTATGTGGTGGATTGCATTAATAGTAATTGTTTTATTAATAATTTGGATCATAGCTATTTACAATGGTTTAGTATCATCTAGATTAAAAGTTGACAATGCTTGGAGCCAAATTGATGTACAATTACAAAGAAGATTTGATTTAATACCTAATTTTGTCGAAACTGTAAAAGGTTATATGACACATGAATCAGAAACTTTTGAAAAAATTGCTGCATTAAGAACATCTTGGGCTAATTCATCTACAGTTGGAGAAAAAGCAAAATTAGATGGAGAACTTTCTGGAGCTTTAAAAACAATAATGGCTGTATCAGAAAATTATCCTGAATTAAAAGCAAATACTAACTTCTCAGAGTTGTCTGAAGAATTAAGAAATACAGAAAATAAAATTTCTTTTTCAAGACAATTCTATAATGACAGTGTTACAATGTATAACACAAAATTAGAGCTTTTCCCTTCAAATATTATTGCAAATATGTTTAATTTCCAAAAAAGAGAACTATTTGCTGCTGAAAGTGATGAAGCCAGAAAAAACGTTAAAGTTGACTTTAATAAATAACAATTTATGGGGATAGAATTTGTTTTTAACATTTCTATCCTTTTGCTATTTTTATGATAATTTATAAAATAGAAAAGGAGTAAAATATGTTTGAAGATATAAAGAAAAATAAAATGAAATCATGGTTTATAGTTTTATTATTCTTGGTTTTCATTTCTTTAATAGTTTATTATATATGTATGGCATTAGATTTAGGACCAATGTCAATTGTTATTGCTATGATTTTTTCTATTGCATCTACTTGGGGTTCTTATTATTATAGTGATAAAATTGTTCTTACACTTAACAAAGCAAGGCCTGCTACTAAAGAAGAAAATTTAAAATTAGTAAATATTTTAGATGCATTAGTAGTTTCTTCTGGTTTACCATGTACTCCAAAATTATATATTGTAGAAGATACACAACCTAATGCTTTTGCAACTGGTAGAAATCCTCAAAATGCAGTTATATGTGTAACCACTGGATTACTAGATAAACTTGAATATTATGAATTAGAAGGTGTTATTGCACATGAAATGGCTCATATTAAAAATTATGATATAAGGCTTTCTGCAGTTGTTTCTGTTATGGTTGGTTTTGTTGTTATGCTTTCTGATTGGTTTACAAGAATAGCCTTTTGGGGTGGTTCTAGAGATAGAGATAATGATAGTAACGGTAATGCAATATTAATGCTTATAGGTTTAGTATTTTTGATACTTTCTCCTATATTTGGCAAATTAATGCAACTTTCTATCTCAAGAAAAAGAGAATTTTTGGCAGATGCTACTGCAATAGAATTTACTAGAAATCCTGATGGTTTAATTTCAGCTCTTGAAAAAATTTCTGGTGATCCTAATCAATTAAAAACTGCAAATAAATCTACTGAAAATATGTATATTGTTAATCCTTTTAGAGGTAAAAAAAGCTCTTCTAGCTTATGGTCTACTCATCCAAGTATTGAAGATAGAGTTGAAGCATTGAGAAATTTAAAATAAATATTGTCTCATTTTGTCATTAAATAACATATTATAACACTAGTGAGGTGTTTAATATGTTATTTAATTGTATTTTATTAGCTTTATCTGTTAGTATAGACTCTATTGGAATCGGAATTACATATGGAATAAAAAATACCCAAATTGCTAAAATAAGTAATTTTATACTTTTTGCAATTTCTTTTTGCACAACATGTGGTTCAATATTTTTAGGGCATTATATTGCAGTAATACTTTCACCTGCATTTGCAACATTTCTAGGTTCTTCTTTTTTGATTATACTAGGTTTATACAGTATTTATAAATCCCTAAATAATACACCTATTAATTTTGATGCTGATCATTCTAATGTTATAGATAAAAAAGAAGCTATCCTTTTGGGATTAGCTCTTTCTATTGATTCATTTTGTGTAGGCATTGGTTGTGGAATTATTGGTATAGATGATCTTCTTTTACCGATTTTAGTAGCAAGTTTTCAACTTTTATTCCTTAATTGTGGAAACTTTGTAGCAAAAAAGATAATTCAAAGAATTGATATTTCAGAAAATATCCTTTCTATTTTTGCCGGTATAATTTTAATTTTTGTAGGTATTTTAAGAATTATCTTTTAATTTCATAGATAACAATTTTGATATACCTTTTTCTTCCATAGTTACACCATAAACTGTGTCAGCAGCTTCCATTGTACCTTTTCTATGTGTTATTATTAAGAACTGTGTTTCTTTAGAAAATTTCTTTAAGTATTCAGCATATCTGTAAACATTTACATCATCAAGTGCAGCTTCTATCTCATCAAGCACACAGAATGGTGCTGGATTTATTTTTAATATCGCAAATAATAATGCTATAGCTGTAAATGCTTTTTCTCCTCCAGATAGAAGTGTCATGTTTTGAAGCTTCTTTCCTGGTGGCTGAACAGTAATATCTATTCCACATTCTAAGATGTTTTCTTCATCTGTCAATGTAACTTCTGCCATTCCTCCTCCAAAAAGTTCCTTAAATACTTCTCCAAAATTCTTGTTAATAATTTCAAACTTTTCTTTGAATTGTTGTTTCATTATGCCAATCATGTCTTGTATTACTTTTCTTAATTTAGTCATTGTATCTTCTAAATCAAGTCTTTGTTCACACATAAAATCATAACGTTGTTTTAGATTTTTGTATTCTTCTATTGAGTCTACATTAACACTTCCTAATTCTTTTATATCAGTTCTTAAATTATTTACCTTTTTTTGTGTTAATGCTATATTCTCTGGCTTATGATAATTTTCAACATTATTAGGTGTAAGTTCATACTCTTCCCACATTTTGTTAATAATATCTGTGATGTCTTCTTCTGTTTTTGTTTTCTTGACTTCTATTTTAGTAATTTGTGCTTTTAAATCTTCTATAATTTTAAATACAGAAGTTTGCTCGTCTTCTTTCTTACTTAATTTTTCATTTTTATCGATTCTCTCTTGTTTTAATTTTTCAACATTTTCTCCACTATTGGCAACTTGCTCATTTATTTTAGATATTTCTTGTTTTGTTTTTTCTATTTCTTCCTTCAATAATATGTTTTCCGCTTTAGCTTTTTCTATTTGCTGTTTTTTAGCTTCTTTATTTTTTGTATTTAATTCTATTTCTTTATTAATCATATCAGTCATTTCTTTTATTGAAACTTCACTTTCATTAAATGATGATACAGATATTTTTAGATTTGTTATATCTAAGTTTAAATCATCTATGTATTCTTGACTATCTTTATTTGCATTAGAAAATTCATCTATCTCTTTTTGACTGGTTTCATTTTGCTTTGTTATTTCTTCTATTTGTTTTTCATTTTTCTGTTTGATTGATTGAATTTCTTTTTTATTTTCATCAGCCTTTGAATTTTCTGCTTTTAAAGTTTCTATTCTTTTTTGAATTTTTTCAATACTTTCGTCTATAGATATTACTCTTTGTTTTTCTGTTGCATATGTTATATCTATTTCTTGTAACTGTTTACCTAAAGTTTCTATACTTTCTATAGTATTTTCAGAAGAATTCATAAATTCTTCTTTTTCGTTTTCTAATTTTTTTGACTTTTCAGTTAATTTTTTTATTTCTTTTTCTAAACTTTCAATTTCTCTACTTCTGCCTAAAATACTTACTGTTTTTTTAGCTACAGAACCTCCTGACATTGCTCCAGAAGGATTTATCATATCTCCTTCAATAGTTATTATCCTAAATGCATAATTATTTTCTTTTGCTACACTAATAGCATTTTGAATATTGTCTACTACTACTGTTCTTCCAAGTAGATTTAATATAATTTGGTCATATTTTTTATTAGCAGTAACTAAATCTGATGCTATTCCTATTACTCCTACTTTCTTTCCTTTTATGCTTTCTATTTTTTTACCTTTTACAGATGTTATCGGTAAAAATGATGCTCTTCCTAAATTATTTTTTCTTAAATATTCAATTAGCTTTTTGGCATCTTCTTCTGTTTCTGTTACTATGTTTTGAAGGCTTGCTCCTAAACACATTTCTATTGCTGTTTCATATTCTTTTGGAACAGATATTATATTAGCAAGCACTCCATGCATTCCTTTTCCTAATTCTTTAATTTTCTCACAATCAATTAACAATTCTTTTACGCTTTTTGTATATCCTTCTTTTTCTTTTTCTGTTTCAACTAAGAAATTATATCTTGATTGTTTCATTCTTATATCATTTGTTATATTCGCAATTTGTAAGTCATAATCTTTTAATTTTCTATTTATTTCTTCTTTTTTTGAATTTATCTCATCAATATCTTTTAGTATTTTATTTCTATTAGATTCTATTTCATAAAATCCTTTTGAAATATCTTCTTTTTTCATTCTTGTTCTATCAAGTTCAGAAATATTATTGCTTATTTCTTGTTTTATTTGTGCTTGTCTTTTTTCTAAGTTTTCAAAATTAGCTTTTTGCATACTTATTTCTGATTGTAGTTCATATTTTAAGTCAGTATTTTCTTCCACTTGTTTTTTTAGTTTTTCTATTTCTAATTCTTTTGCACTAAGCTTTTTAGTTATCTTTTCTAATTCTTCTTCCTTTTGTTTTAGCTCATTTTCAAATTTTTCTTTGTTCTGTTTTAAATTATCTTTTTTAGATTCTTTTTGTTCTATTTCTTTTTTTAGTTCTTCAATTTTTGTCTCTATTTCAGATATTTCATTATCATATCTTTCAATATTATCTATATTATTTTGAATTTTTGTTTCTGATACATTTATGTTGGAATTTAGTCTTTCTATTTCTTTTTGGCTTTCAAATCCAATATTTTGCATACTTTCAATTTGGGCTGTAATTTCATCTATACTATCTTTTAATTCTTCTTTTAAGATTTTTATTTTTTCAAGTTTTCCTTCTTCTTGATTTAATGTTCCTTTCATTATTTCTTCATCATTTGTTAATTCTTCTAAGCTCTTTTTATATTTTTCAATATTATAAATGAATAACCCAATTTCAATATTTTTTAGTTCTTCTTTTAGGTTTAGATACTTTTTTGCTTTATCAGATTGCGCTTGCAATGGTTCTAAATTCCCTTCTATTTCTGTTAATATATCGTTTATTCTTAAAAGATTTAATTTTGTTTGTTCTAATTTCTTTTCGGTTTCTTCTTTTCTTGTTCTATATTTTACAATTCCAGCAGCTTCTTCAAAAATATGTCTTCTATCTTCAGATTTATTGCTTAATATTTCGTCTATTTTTCCTTGTCCTATTATTGAATATCCATCTCTTCCTATTCCTGTATCCATAAATAGTTCTACTACATCTTTTAGTCTACAAGGAACTTTATTTATGTAATAACCGGTTTCTCCGCTTCTATATATTTTTCTAGTTATAGTTACTTCTGAATATTCAATTGGTAATGTTCCATCTGTGTTATCAAATATTAAAGAGGCCTCTGCAAAGCCTAATGATTTTCTATTTTGTGTACCTGCAAATATAATGTCTTGTGTTTTTGAGCCTCTAAGAGATTTCATACTTTGTTCTCCAAGTATCCATCTAATGCTATCTGCTATATTGCTTTTTCCAGAACCATTTGGTCCTATTACACTTGTTATTCCTGGCATAAATTCTAATACGGTTTTATCTGCAAATGATTTAAATCCTTGCATTTCTAATCTCTTTAAATACATATTCCTCACCTTTATTTTTTGTAATCTTGTTGTATTTTATCGTAAAAAGTAAAAAATAGCAAGTTTTATTATTATTTTTATTGTTACTTTACATAATTTGACTTTTCTATAAAAATCTGCTACAATTAATTTAGCTTGCTAGATAGCAAAATAATGCATATCCCCAAAAACAATTGTTAGGAGGAAGTTTATGGCTGTTTATGAAATTTCCAGTGCTTACCGTAAAAATGGTGTAGCTGGAGACAACAGATTTAAGGGCTTTTTCGTCCTTAATGAAGACAACCAGGAGTTCAGAGGCTACATAGAAACTTTGGACACTGCTATGCGTCCAGAAAAACGATATGTCTATGGTATCTATGACAAAGCAAAAGATATTTTGGCATATCTACAGCTTTCTGACAAGCGGGATTTAAAGCCTCAAATGTTTATGTTCTGCAACACACGCAAATCCGGCGTTTGGAGTTTCTATGACTCTGATATGTGCACCTTTTTTGCATTTGGTAAATCTGATGGTACGGCAGAAGTTTCTATTAAAGAAATTACCGTTCCTGCAGATGCTGAAAGAATCTCTAAAATTGCCTTCTCCACCTTTACTGAGTGCATTGATCTATTTACTAACATACCTCTCATTTATAAGGGTGTACGGCCTTACATGAACTTGGGCATTAAATAGCCAAAATCGGGACTGTAAAAAGTCCCGATTTTATTTATTTTCTTCCAATTGTATTGTATCTATTTCAAAATAAAATTCTACTCCATTTTCTTTATTTTCTACTCCATAGTCATCTCCATAATTATTCATTATAGCCCTAACAATTGATAATCCAATTCCACTTCCTCCGTCTTCTCTATTTCTTGCTTCATCTGCTTTAAAAAATCTATTCCAAATTCGATTTAAATTTTCTGAAGAAATATTGTCTCCAGTATTAAATATTGTAACTCTAACTTTTTGTCTTTCTGAATCAACTTTATTAGTTATCTTTATATATTTCTCACCATTTACTTCTTTAACATGTTTAATTGCATTTGTTAAATAATTTGTTATTATCTGACTTATATAGAAATCATCTGCATAAACATCTATTTTATCATCTGTTTCTATTTCTACTTTAGCTTGCTTGTCTTCTATCATAACTTTTGATGATCTTACTATTTCTTTTTCTAATTCTACAATATTAAATGTTCTATTATTAAACTCTCTTTTTTCGTATTCAAGTTTTGTAAGCTCTAATAATTGTTTTACCAATTTATCCATTTTATTTGATTCATCTAATATTACTTCTGCATAAAATTTTCTGCTTTCTGGATCTGTATTTACATTTTCTAATAAACCTTCACTATATCCTTGTATCAAAGCAATAGGAGTTTTTAATTCGTGAGATACATCTGATATAAAACTTTTTCTCATTTCATCTATTTTTGATTTTTTCTCTATATCTTTTTCTAGTTCTATGTTTGTACTTCTTAATTGTTTTATAGTCTTTTCAAGTTTTTCTGACATAGCATTTATACTTTCGCCTAATTCATTTATTTCGTCGTCATCTATTACATTGTATTTATGACTAAAGTCTAAATTGGCCATTTTTTTGGCAATTGAATTTAATTCAGATATAGGATCGCTAAATCTTTTAGATATATATATTATAGCAATTCCGCCTACTACTATTACAATTGTTGCAATCAAATATAAAAATCTATTTGATATTCTAACACTCTCCTGTATTGATGCTATTGGTAATCTAATATAAGCTGAATATCCATTGTCCAATTGCCCTGACAAAAATATATAATTTATTCTTGTTTCAACATCTCTTATATTCATTATTTCTAAGCTTTCGGTTTCTTCTATAATTTGATATTCTCTTTTTTTGTTTATTCCCCAAAAATCTATAATTTTCCTTATATTTGATAGAAAATCTTTATTTGATAAATAAACAGCTATATCATTTTGATCTTTTATAATTATATCAAAGTTATTACTTACAGCTATTTTATCTAGTTCTTCATTTATATTATCAATTTGTATTTCTCCATTATAATAAGAATTTATTTTATTATATACTGATTTTAATGTATTACTTTTTGTGTATTGATAATATTTTTCTAAAACTAAGTTGTTTACTAATATTAGAAATACTATTATTGATATTACAACTATACATAGTGTAAAAAATAATTTTCCTCTTACTGTTTTTATCTGTCTTTTAAAATTTTCCATTTTTTTCACCTATTTTTTTATTTCAAACTTATATCCAATTCCTCTAATTGTTTCAATATATTTACCTTTTTTTCCAAGTTTATGTCTTATTTTCTTTATATGACTGTCTATTGTTCTTGAATCTCCATAATAATCATAATTCCATACATTATTTAATATTTTATCTCTAGATAAAGCAATGTTTTCATTATCTAATAAATATTTTAAAAGTTCATATTCTCTTAGACTTAAATCTATTGGTTTTCCATCCACTTTTACTGTTCTTCCTTCTTGATCTATTGTTATTCCGTCATAATCTTTTATTTCTTTTACGTCTCCATATACTCTTTTTAAAATTGCTTCTACTCTAGCTACTAATATTTTAGGACTAAATGGTTTTGATATATATTCATCAACACCTAATT
>CAMEJH010000060.1 GCA_945919455.1 uncultured Clostridium sp.
ATGACATAATCAAATAATAATTTTACTATGACATTATCAAAAATTAATTACAAAAATTTAATAAAATACTACTAATTTTAGCAAAAGTATGATAGAATAACACCAAATGGGTGGAAAAGATTTAACCTAAAATTGCCCAAAAGAAAGGATTGATAGCAAATATGTCAGAAGCAAAGTATAAAAGAGTGTTACTAAAGCTTAGCGGAGAAGCATTAGCTGGAGAACAAAAAACAGGAGTTAATGCAGAAGTAGTAGGCAAGATATGTGACAAAATAAAAGAAGTTGTAGACATGGGAGTAGAAGTAGCAATAGTAGTAGGAGGAGGAAACTTCTGGAGAGGAAGAAATGGACATCAAATGGAAAGAACAACAGCAGACTACATGGGAATGCTTGCAACAGCAATGAATGGATTAGCACTTCAAGATGCACTAGAAGTAAGGGGAATACATTCAAGAGTACAAACAGCAATAGAAATGAGAGAAATAGCAGAACCATTTATACAAAGAAAAGCAGAAAAACATTTAAGTAAAGGTAGAGTAGTAATATTTGCATGTGGAACAGGACATCCATATTTTACAACAGATACAGCAGCAGTATTAAGAGCAACAGAAATAAAAGCAGATATAATATTACTTGGAAAGGCAATAGATGCAGTATATTCAGCAGATCCAAAAATACAACCTGATGCAATAAGATTTGAAGAGATATCATATTTAGATGTACTAAATAAAGATTTAAAGGTAATGGACTCAACAGCAACAGCAATGTGCAGAGATAATAACATACCATTATTAGTATTTGGAATTGCAGATCCAGAAAATATAGTAAAAGCTGTTAAAGGTGAAAAAATAGGTACAATAGTACAATAAGGAGAAAAAATGTTAATATTAATCTTATTTAATATAATAATTATAATATTAATATATTTAAAATATTATCGCATTGAACCAAATTTAAAGTTTTCAAAAGAAAAAATAGAAAAGCTAGATCCAGCAATTATAGGATATATAAGTGATGATACAGTATATAATAATTATGATTTAATATTAGCTGAGATACTTGAATTGAACTCAAAAGGATATATAACAATAGAATATGTAAAAGAAGATATTAGTAAATATAATTATATAATTAGACAAAATCTAGAAAAAGATATTGGAACTTTGAAAAAGTACGAATTAACAATAATAGACTTTTTATTTAAAGAAAAAACAGAAATATCAAGAGAAGAATTAGAAGAAAAAGCAAAAACAACATTTGATTTGTATGAAATCCAATATAATCAATTTCAAGAGCAACTAAAAAGTGAATTAGAGGAACAAAATCTTATAGATTTAGTAGAATCAAAAAAATTAAAAAAAATGTCTAAAACATATATAAAAATTTCACTAGTATTAATAATTTTCCTTTTTATATTAAATATGTTCATAAAAACACTTTCAATTTATATTCCAATATATATTTTTGAAAAATTAGTTTCAAGTATAATGTTGGCACAGGCAAAGTATTATACAGATAAAGGAATTGCTTTAAGAAATGGACTAATAGAATATAAAAAAGATTTAGAAAATGAAGAGTTTCTTGTAGATAAGAAAGTTATGGATGAAATAATATATGAAAGAAGATTTATCAATTCAGTAGCTTTACATTTAAAAACAAATGCAAAAAATGCATTTATAAGTGATCAAATGTTAGAAAATTCAACACAAATAATAAAAAAGGTTTCTGTAGGTGTTATAATAGCAGTAATTGTTTTATTTACAGTTAGTGTAATTATGCTCTCTATATCAAGAGCAATAACAATGTCAGTAGAAGGCTATTTTTGGTTTTTTACAATTATGGCTATAATAGTAGCAGCAGTATTAGATGTGGCACATGCTCTAGCAGTAGATACTAAAAGAAATATGAAAATAAAATAAGAAAGGAGATGTGCTAAAAATAGCACAAAATAAAATTATGGATTATACAAATTTAAAAGAAAGAATGGAAAAATCAATAGGAGCATATAAGGAGAAATTAGCAGAAATAAGAGCTGGAAGAGCAAATCCAGCAATATTAAATAAAGTAAGAATAGATTATTATGGAACACAAACACCAATAAATCAAGTTGCAGGAATATCAGTTCCAGAAGCAAGACTAATAGTAATACAACCATGGGATGTTAGTATTTTAAAAGATATAGAAAAAGCAATATTAGCATCAGACATAGGAATTAATCCAAATAATGATGGAAAAGTAATAAGACTAGCTTTTCCTGAATTAAATGAAGAGAGAAGAAAAGAAATTGTAAAAGATATCAAAAAAATAGCTGAAGAAGCAAAAGTTGCAGTAAGAGCAATAAGAAGAGACGGAATAGATGAAGCAAAAGCAAAACAAAAAAACAGTGAAATAACAGAAGATGAATTAAAAGTAGCTGAAACAGAAATTCAAAAAATAACAGATAAAAACATAGAAGAAATAGATAAAATATTAGCAAATAAAGAAACAGAAATAATGAGTGTATAAAACAAATACGATTGGAGAAAAAAATGGAATATAATAATGAAAATATGCCAAAACATATAGCAATAATAATGGATGGAAACAGAAGATGGGCAAAAGCACAAGGAAGACCAGCAAGTTTTGGACACAAAGAAGGGGCAAAAACACTAGAAAAAATAGTAAGATATGCAAATAAAATAGGATTAGAACATATAACAGTCTATGCATTTTCTACAGAAAATTGGAAAAGAGCAGAAGATGAAGTAAACACATTAATGGCACTATTACAAAGCTATTTAGATGATTATAGTAAAAGAGCAGACTCAGAAAACATAAAAGTAAAAATTCTTGGAGATATTACAGCACTTTCACAAGGAATGCAAAAAAGTATTATAAATTGTATGGAAAGAACAAAGAATAATACAGGCATAACATTTAATATTGCTCTAAATTATGGAGGAAGAGCTGAAATTATAAGAGCAGTTAAAACAATTGCAGAAAAATGTAAAAATGAAACTATAGATATTCAAGATATTGATGAACAAATGATATCTGACAATTTATATACAGCAGGTCAACCAGATCCAGATTTAGTAATAAGAACAAGTGGAGAATTGCGTTTGAGTAACTTTTTACCATGGCAAGTTGTATATTCAGAATTTTTATTTGTAAACAAAAATTGGCCAGATTTTACAGAACAAGACTTAGATAATGCAATTATAGAATATCAAAAGAGAACAAGAAAATTTGGAGCTAACTAAAAACCGCAAAAAAAGGCCCGGCACCAAATTGCGATTTTCGCCAAATTAAGAAAAGGAGAAAATATGGATATAAAAAGAGTAACATCAGCACTATTAGGATTTCCTCTAGTCGTAATTATACTAACATTTGGAAACAAATATGTAGTAGATATATTTTTAGCAGGAATAGCATTGCTTGCAATGCAAGAATACTTTAATGCAATACAAAAGGAATGTAAACCCATTCGTTGGCTTGGATATTTATCATGCTTATTTATTGCAGTAATACATATAATACTTAAATATGTTCCAAGTAACATCATAAGTAATATTCTAATATTAATAATTCCAACACTTCTATTAATATCTTTTGCACAAATTATAATAACTAACATGAAAACAAACTTTAAAGATGTAGCATATACTGTATTTGGAATATTATATATAATTACTTGTATATCTTTTGTATCATTAATAAGAGGAATGGAAAATGGAATAATACTTATATGGTTTGCAATAATTGCAGCATGGGGAACAGATACATTTGCATATCTAATAGGAAAAAGATTTGGAAAACATAAATTTAGCCAAGTAAGTCCTAAAAAATCAATAGAAGGATGCATAGCAGGAATACTTGGAGCATTGCTACTAGTAATAATTTTTACATTAGCAATAAATAATATTTATCAATTAAATTATTCATATATAAATGTATCAATAGTAACAGTAATATTAAGCATTATTGGTCAAATAGGAGACTTTGCAGCATCTAGCATAAAAAGATATGTAAATGTTAAAGACTACAGTAATTTAATTCCAGGACATGGAGGAATGCTAGATAGAATTGATAGTTTAATATTTTTAGCACCATTTGCATATGTATTTTTTATGATGATATAAATTAAAAAGGAAGGAAAAAACATGAGAGATAATGTAAAATTTGATGTAGCACTAGAAATAATTTCAAGCAAAATAGCAGAAGCTATGAAAAACAAAGATAGAGAACTAACAAATAAATTATTAGACGAAAGAGAAGAAATATATTTAGGAAATTGGGACATTATTGAAAAAGTATTAAAATACAAATAAGAGGAGATTAAAAATGCAAGATATTGAGCAAATAAAGCAACAATATAAATTAAATGAAAAAGAACACGAAGAAATGTATCAAAATGCTAGAAAATTAATATTTCGTGATGCAAAAACATATAAAAATCCAGTAGCAATACTTATAGGAGGACAGACAGGCGCTGGAAAAGGTGGAATAGATGTATATTCTAAAAGAGAATTTAAAGAAAAAGGCTTAGATTCTGTTGTAATAGATGTAGATGTATATAGAATGTTACATCCAAAAGCAGATGAAATAATAACAAAATATCCTACATTATATACAGAAATAACAGGGCAAGAAACAAACCCTATAGCAAAAAAATTATTAGCAGAAGCAATAGAAAAAGGATATAACTTTATATTTGAAGGAACAATGAGAAATACAGAAATTTTAGAAACTATGAAAAATATGCCTAAAAATTTTACTAAAATTGTTAGAGTAATTGCAACTTCACCAAAAGAAAGTTTATTAACAGCATTTGAGAGAAATGAAGAACAAATAGCCGTTATAGGATATGGAAGATTTACAAATGTAGAAGTACACAATAATTCTTGTGAAGGAGTGGCAAAAACATTAAAAATTGTAGAAGAATCAGGTGTTCCAGATAGAATACAAATATTTACAAGGCAAGAAGATATAGTTGCTCCTAAGTTAGTGTATGATTCTGAAAGACAAGACAATGAATATAATACAGCATATAAAACTTTAATTGAATATAGAAAAATAAATGAACAAGAAATGATGCATACAATAGATGGTAGATTAAATGCAATATTAAATGATAGAAAAATCGAAGCAAAAGAAAAAGAACAAAGGGAGAAATTAAAAGAAGAAATAAGGATGATGAAATAAAATGAAATTTGAAGAAGCACTAAAAAAGTATGCAATACCAATACCAGAAGATATAGATCATTATGATAAAGAAAAATTTAGAGAATTTGATAATATGTATTTAGAAAGTTTTTATTATACATTTTATTCAAAGGAAGCAATGCCACCTAAAGAAAGTGGAAAAAAAGAACCCAAAGTAGCTGTTGTATTAGGAGGGCAAGCAGGAGCAGGGAAAAGCTCTTTAGTAGCAGACACAAAAAGAGAATTTCAAGATGCAGGCAGAAGAATTGTTTTAATTGATGACGACCAATATAGAAAGCTATACCCATATAGTAAGGAAATTTTGGAAGAATGCCCAGAATATTATACAAGAATAACAGCTACAGCAACTAACCCAATAACTCCAAAAATATTAAAATTTGCATCAGAAAATGGATATAATTTTATATTTGATGGAACAATGAAAAACGAAAGAATAGTAAATACCATGAAAACATGGAAAGACTATCAAATTCAAGTAAAAGTTATGGCAACATCTAGACTAAGAAGTTTAGTTGGGGCAACCATTAGAAATGGAGAATTAAGAACATTAGGTGAAGAAGGAAGATTTATAACAGTAGAAGTACATGATGGAACATATTATGGAATACCAGATACATTAAGATATTTAGAAGAACTAGGAATAGCAAATGAAATAAGAGTTTATACTAGAGGAAATAACCCATTATTTCCTAAAAAGGAATATTCATCTTTAGAAAATAAAGAAATATCAAGTGCAACAAAATTAGAAGAATTAAGAGAAAGAGACGAAATTAATTTTTTAGAAAGTGCAAGTGAAAATATTGAATACTTAGAAAGAACAGCAGTAGGATTATCAAAAACAGAAAAAGACGAAATTTATAGAATTATTGAAATCATTAAAGAATGTGTAAATGAAAAAGATAATAGAAGTGGAGATGCTGAAAGAGAATAGGAGGAAATTTTGATTAATTTTATAGTGAATGCAATAAAAATAGTGTTTTTATTAGGTTTTTTAATAATTATACATGAAGGTGGACATTTTCTAATTGCAAAATTGTGTAAGGTTAAAGTAAATGAATTCTCTATAGGATTTGGTAAAACAATTTGGCAAAAACAAGGAAAAGAAACAAAATATTCAATTAGATTAATTCCATTAGGTGGATACGTTAGTATGGAAGGCGAAGATGAAGAATCTGATGATGCAAATTCTTTTCAAAAAGCTAGTGTTTGGAAACGAATGGCCATAGTACTAGCAGGTGCAACAGTAAATATAATATTTGGACTATTGGTGTATTTTATATTAGTTGCAACAGTAGGGATAGAATTTGCTGATCCTGCAAAAGATACTATTTGGAATAGAATATATTATGGAGCAAAAGGAACAGGTAACTTTATAATAGGAATTGGCGAAAGCATAAAAATGTTATTTACAGGAGGAGTTGCAGCAGATCAGATGGTAGGAATTGTAGGAATTTCTGATATAGTTTCAAAAACTAGTGGATTTATAGATTATATTTCTTTATTGGCTGTAATATCTGTATCTTTAGGTGTTACTAACTTACTTCCAATACCAGCATTAGATGGTGGAAAAATACTTATTTTATTGATAGAAATAATTAGAAGAAAACCAATGAAATTAGAAACAGAAGCAAAAATACAATTGATCGGATTTTCAATATTAATTGCAATTTCATTGTTTGTTACTTATAATGATATAATGAGAATATTCTAATATAAAAAATAGCAAGAATTATTGCTATTTTTTTTCCCTTATAGTAAAATGTAATTAAAAGTTAAGATGAGGTGAAATCTTATGATAAGATATAAAGAAAAAAACGAAAGAAATAAAAGTTTAGAAAAAGGAATAACATTAATAACTCTAGTAGTAGCTGTAAGTATAATGATAATAATATCAGGAATGTTAATTTATAATGCCAAAAATGGAATAAGAATGAGAAACTTAAAAATGATGCAAAATGACATAGAACTATTAGATGATAAAGTAGATGCATATTATGTGAAATATGGTGCACTACCAGCAGAAATAGAATACAATGTAACTCCATTATCTTTCGAACAGGAAATAAGTCCAAATGACAATGATAAATATTATTTATTAGATTTAAAAGCTTTTGAAGGATTAACATTAAACTATGGAGCAGACTTTAATAATCCGGATTTAACAACAAACTTAGTAAATTATACAGATTTATATGTAATAAATGAACAGAGCCATCACATCTATTATGTTAGAGGAATAGAAATGGATGGTGTAATGTATTATACCAATGATAAAGATGAAGAAATAGCTATAAAAGAAATACCTAGAGTAGATATCACTGTAGAGAATCTTACTTATGAAAAAATAGATACAGGATATCAAGTTACATTAAAAAACATAAATTATAACAAATCTTATAACATTAAGTATAAAGAAGCAAATGACAGCTCTTATACTCAGCTAGGAACAGATATAACAGATAGTAATTATACATTTAATGTAAATAAATATGGATTATATTATATAGATATAGAAGATAAAGTTGGAAAAACAAAACAACTTATAACAAGTATATATGCAGGGGTGACAATTAATCAAGATGAAACAGTAAAAATGGTAAAATCTATATCAGATTCTAATGTGGAGATTGCAGATGTATACTTACCAAAAGGATTTACAGTATCAGGAGTAGAAAGTGAATGTGCAAAAACAGTGTTGGGTGTAGCTACAGAAAACGAAAAAAGAGGTACAATAGATGATGGAGTAGTAATATATTTGATAAATGATAGTTCTACTGTAAATTGGAATAATGCAACAGCAGTAGAAACAGCTCAAACAACATATGACCAATTTGTATGGGTGCCAGTGCCAAATGCAGTGTTAGATTTGAGTAATAATAGCGAGGCATTATCAAGTGAAGCCAATATAAAAGCAGCAGTACAGGGAGAAATAGATGAAGGAAAATACCCAATGGCAATAAAGAAAGATGCAACAAATTATTTTGGTGTATTGTATCAATTTAGTTTAGATAGTACAAACAATACAGTAAAAGTAGCACCATTAATCAATGATATTAATGCATATACATGGACACCATTAACTACATCAGGCATTAGAGAACCAAGTGCAGTAACAAGTTTTGATACATCAAGTTATTTACAACAAGTAAATGGAATATTAAATACAAGTTATAGTGATAGTACAAGCTTTGGAAACGCTTTACAAGCAGAGTTTAATGCAATGGTAAATAGAGTATCAAGTAATAAAGGCTTTTGGGTAGGAAGATATGAAACCAGTGGAATGAATAATTCTACAACAACAACTTATGCAAGTTCAAATGAAATAAAAGTAAATGTAGTAAAAGGAACAACAACAGGAATTGGAAGTGTTACATGGTATAGAATGTATGCCCAACAAAAATTATATTCAAGTAAAGCGAACATAACATTAACAAGTAGTATGATATGGGGAAGCCAATGGGATCAAATAATGATATGGATGAGAACAGTATCAAATGAAACCACATATGCTGGAACTAGACCATTTTATGTAATAAATTCACAAGGAATGGGTAACTTTGGAACAAGTGCAGGAGGAACAGGGAGTATAGCAAATACAGGATATTATGCAGTAAAAAATATCTATGACCTAGCTGGAAATGTATATGATTGGACCCTTGAGGCCTACAATGCCAACATTCGAATTCCTAGAGGCGGCGTTTACGGTAATACGAATAGCTCTTACACTAGAGCAGCTTATCGCTTCAACAACGATCCGTGCAGTCCGATCACCTACTTTGGTAGTAGGTCCACACTTTACTAAAGTAGCTCTGAGTCCTGACAGCGATGAACTAAAACGAGTTCAAATTAAAAATTTAATACTATGGTAGGTAGGAGAGCAAATTTGTTCAAAGCACAAAGAAATAGCAAGAAAATCTTGCTATTTTTTTTAATTGGTAGTATAATAAGTAGGTAAAAAACGAGAAGCCGTAAGGCAAACAAACGTTGGGGGAATAAAAATGTACAGAACACATAATTTAGGAGAACTAAGAATAAAAAATGTAGGAGAGCACGTAGAACTAGCAGGATGGTTACAAAAAATTCGTAACTTAGGAGGAATGATATTTTTAGACCTAAGAGACGAATTTGGAATAACACAAGTAGTAATAAATGAGCCAGAATTACAAGAACAAGCAAAAGAACTAACAACAGAAAGTTGTATACACATATGTGGTAAAGTTGTGGAAAGAAGCAGCAAAAATCCTAAAATGGCGACAGGAGAAATAGAAGT
>CAMEJH010000061.1 GCA_945919455.1 uncultured Clostridium sp.
ATTCTTCATCTTTTTTTGCTAAGTAGTTTAATAAATTTCTTCTTTTTCCAACCATCTTTAATAATCCTCTTCTTGAATGGTTGTCTTTTTTATGAACTTTTAGATGCTCTGTTAATTCATTAATTCTTTCTGTTAAAAGAGCTATTTGAACTTCTGATGATCCAGTATCTTTTTCATCTCTTCTATATTCATTAATGATTTGTTGTTTTCTTTCAGCTGTCATAATTTACACCTCCTATTTCTTTTTCTCCTTATACCGAGCACCAATAATAGGTGTTTTTTATTGGGCTAAGTTTAAGGAACATTTTTTACACAATTATTTTACTATATTTTTATGTAAAAATCAATACTTTCTGGTAATTTTTTCTTATTCTTATGCTCCCAAGTTAAAATATAACTATTTCATAGCCGAAACATATCTAGGCCTTCGCATAGGTCTCGGCTTAATTCAATAGTTATATTTTAATTTGGGAGCAAATAATTAATACTAAATTATGTCTCTATGATTAAAACTATCATACATTGTTACAAGCATAAGTACTGCACATACTCCTAATACTGCTAATGAAAACCACAAAGATGTTGATGTAGCAAAACTTCCTGTTGTCATTGACATTGGATTATCCATATATGGAAATATTTTTTCTGCAATATTCAAGTTATTGAATGGAACAAATTTTACCCAGTCTTTTTTTACAAATTGATTAATTATCATCATAAAAATTCCATTCCCCATATATGTTGCAACACTAAAGCTTACTGCTACTGCTGTATTTCTTGTTACTACAGATAACATTATAGCAAATAATGCAAATATTACTACTGATATTATTTTTGCAAAATATGAACTTATCATATAAGCTAGATTTCCTATAGTTTTTGCTTCTCCATTGTCTACATATACATATTCACTTCCATTACTATTGAAGAATATTTCTCCAAGTGCAACTGTTAATATTGACATAATTAAAGTAATTACTACTATATAGAATAATACTGATAATAGCTTTGCTGTCAATATCTTCCACCTTTTGTTTGGTGTTAATGCCCAGAATTTTATTGTTCCAGTAGAAACTTCTGTTGATATTTCTCCTCCAGCTATTACTATTGCTGAAATTGCTATTACTGCTATTACAAATCCTTGTCCTAATGTTTCGAACATTACTCTATAGTTGTCTGTATAACTAGTTGGTGGTATATTATGGTCTATTTTATATATATTCATCTTTATAGTGTCTTCTTTTTCTTTTTTAGTTTCTACGGTTAATAGTTTGTTTGTCACAGTATCTAGTCCTGTTCTCAAACTTTGTTGCGCTTCCTCAATCTCATATATTAGCATATTTCTCCAATAGGTCTTTTCTTCCTCTTTACCAATTTCGTTTCTACCTTTTAAATCTAATATAACTATTTTATCATTATATTCTTCTTCTGTTATTATCTTAAGATCTAAGTTGTCTTTTTCTATCTGCTTTTTTATTTCTATGTAATCTTTAAAATTATTTTTTTCTAGTATTTCTTCTAATTTTTTTATTCTTTCTTCACTATTATTATTAGCTCTTTCTGATTGTATTTCATTTAATATTTCGCTTTTCCAATTATTTCTTGAATATGGATTTATATCGTATTTTAGTGCTAATTCAAGTCTTTCTATTTCATTTTTTATGCTTAAAGAAGATTCTTCATCTAAATCTTCATTTAATAATGTTGCTTTGTAAGTTTTAATTTCTGATTCTACGGATTCTTTCCAGTTATCTTTAATTTCTATAGAATAATTGTCTTCACTGTTTTTACTATCATAGTATTCCATTACTTTTACTAGTCCTAATGCTCCTATTAATGCCAATATAATTACTACAATTAATAATTTTGTTGAAAACTTTTTCCATGTTTTTATATTTTCATCTATAAATAGCTTATATATTTTATTCATCTTTTTTACCTCCTTTTGTTGCATCAAAGAATATGTCTTCTAATGTATGTTCTTTTGGTATTACTGCTTTTATTTCTACATCATTTATTGCTAATTCTTTTACAACTTTAGGCAATTGCTCTGTTAATATAGTTATTTCTATATGATTTTTTTCTACTTTTGGTTCTATTTCATATTTTTCTTTTAATATTTGAACTGCTTTTTCTACTTCTTTTACCCTTAATTCTACTATCTCTGTTTTTTCTTCTTCTACCTTTGCGATTTCTTCTGTTTTTACTATTTTTCCATTGTCTATAACTGCTACTTTATCACACATTAATTGCATCTCTGACAATATATGTGATGATACAAATACTGCTACTCCTTCTTTGTGTGATATTTCTTTTAATATATCTCTTAATTTTTTTATTCCTGCTGGATCTAATCCATTTGTAGGTTCATCTAATATTAATACTTTGGGTTTATGCAATAATGTTAATGCTAGTCCTAGTCTTTGTTTCATTCCTAAAGAATATTTTCCTACTTTTTCATCAGCTCTTTCTTTTAATTCTACTAATTCTAATACTTCATCTATTCTTTTTGAATCTACATTTCTTATACGCGCATGTAATTTTAAATTATCTCTTCCTGTCATATATCTGTACATGTCTGGATTTTCTACAATCGCACCTATGTATTCCATTGCTTTTTCAAATTGTTTTTTTGTATCATATCCATTTACTTTTATTTCTCCGCTATCTGCATCTATAAGTCTTAATATCATTTTTATTGTTGTTGTTTTACCAGAGCCATTTGGTCCAAGAAATCCATATATTTCTCCTTCTTTTACTTCAAGACTTATTCCATCTATTACTTTTCTTTTTCCAAATGATTTCTTTAAATCTTTAATTTCTAATACTGTATTAGCCATTTTTATCCCCCTTTTTAATATACCATCATATCTGAATCTACTGTATAATAATTATTCCCATAATATCTTAAATTTGAAGATACTACCTTCCACTCATTATCAATTTTTTGTAAAGTTATTTCTTCTCCTGATGTTTCGTATGAATTTTTTCTTGTCTTTTCTTCTTCTCCATTTAAATATTTTGAATCGATTTCTAATTTACTGTTAAATGTTACTGTTACTTGATTTCCATCAAATTCATAACTTGATATTTTAGTAATTTTTCTATCAACTTTTGTTCTCATTTCTTCTTTAGTATTGTTGTTCTCTAACATTGCTTTTAAAAATTCATATTGTATTTTTACTGCTTCATCATTTTTAATCATAATTTTTTCTAGTTCAGTTTTCATTTGATTGGTATATTCTTCTTTTTGTCTTTCTGTCATTGGTTCTGCTAATATTTGCATACTTTCTGGGTATATTAAATATTTGTTAGTTAATTCCACAAATTCTTCACATTTGTTTTTAATTACTTCTTTATCTGCTTTTCTTTGTTTTTCTACTCCTACTAAATATATTGTTAATGCTACTAATACAATTATTGTTAGTATTAATCCTTTATTAATCTTTTTTAAAATTTTCATTTTTTTCCTCCTTTAGGGTCGGTTCTTTTTGGTGTTTTTCCTACCCATTTAATATTGTTAATATTTCTTCATCCTTTTTTAATTCTGGACCAAGAAATTCATAACATTTTTTACTTACATTCATTGCTGTCATCCCTATTTCTTTATCTTCTCTTAATCTATTACTTGCAAATTTTATTATTATTGGCTTGTTTTTTACTGCTTCCATTACTACCTCTTTGTCGTCTCTCATTGCTTGATTTGCAAAATAGAGTATTTGTCCAGATTGTTTTAATCCTTCTATTAGTAATTCTTTATCTTCTAACAAATTTTCCTTTGCATAACAGTATGTCCATCCTACTTTGCTAACAGAGTCAAATACTACTTGTCTGTCTCCTTTTAGCCTGTCACTTGCAAATTCAAGTGCTTCTGGATTGTTATGTACCGCTTCTAATACAATTTCTTTATCGTCCCTAAACTCCGGGCATGCAAATTCTAATAATGCTCCTTCTTTTTTTACATTTTCTATTACATATTCTCTATTATTAGAATTTTGCTTCATTTTTGTTACTTCTAATCTTTCTGGCAATTTTTTATCTCCTTTCTTTAAGTCAAATAAAAATGACCATATATTTTTACATGGTCATTATATCATTATAAATTTGTTTTTACTATAGATTTTTATTAATTATTTATTAATGTTTATGAAGCTTTTTTGTTTCTTAGCTCGTTTGCATATTGTAAAGTTATTTCATTAATTTCTCCTGATGATATTCTTGCAATTTCGCATAAAACTTCTTGTTCATTTAGTAACTTTATTTTTGTACTTGTTCTTTCATTTTCTACATTCTTACTTATAAAGTAATTGTAATCTGCTATTGCAGCAATTGCAGCTAAATGTGATATACATAGTACTTGATGTTCTTTTGAAATACTTTTTAATTTATCCGCTACTGCTTTTGCTGCTTTTCCACTTATTCCTGTATCTATTTCGTCAAATATCATTATTGGCATTTTGTCTGTTTCTGCTAATACCTTTTTTATAGCTAACATTATTCTTGACATTTCTCCTCCTGATGCTATTTTTGTTAATTGATTTTCATTTTCTCCTATATTTGTTTTTATAAATATTTCTACTTCATCTTTTCCATCTTCAAAATATTCATTTGACTTATATTCTACTTTTACATTTATTTTTGCATTTTTCATTTCTAGTTCTACTAATTCTTGATTTATTTTATCACTTAATTCTTTAGCATATTTTTTTCTTATTGTACTTATTCTTTCTGCTATTTCTGTCATTTCTTTTTCAATTTGTTCTTGCTCTTTTTTTAGCCTATTATTGCGTTCGTCTACATTTTCTATTTTGTTAATTTCTTCTTTAACTTCTTCTCCATATTTTAAAATTTCTTCTATATTGTTTCCATATTTTCTTTTTAAATCATATATTGTATCTAATCTTATTTCTATTTCTTCTCTTTCTTGATCATTAAATTCCACATCATCACTAAAACTGCTTATATCTCTTGATATTTCTTGTATTTCGTAATATATGTTTCTTAATGATGATACTATCTCTTCATATTTTTTATCTATATCTTCTATTTTTTCTAATGCCCTTATAGCTGTTCCTATCATATCGATTGTATTTTCTCCTACAGCTATGTCAGCTTCTGAAAGATTTTTTGCTATTTTTTCTGAGTTTAGCATGATTTTTCTTCTTTCGTTTAATTTTTCTTCTTCTCCATTTTTTAATTTCGCATCTTCTATTTCATTTAACTGATATTTTAATAAATCTAATTTTCTTTGTTTTTCTTTTTCATCTCCATAATTTTCTCTTAATTCTCTTTTTATCTCATTGAATCTTGTATATTTTTCTTTATAATTTGTTTTTAATTCTATTAAATTTTCTCCTGTAAAATTATCTAAATATTTTATATGTGTTCTATTATCTAATAGTTGTTGATTGTCATTTTGCCCATGTATTTCTATGTAATTGCTCATAAAATTTTTTAGTTCAGCTACTGTTACCAATCTTCCATTTATTTTACACATATTTCTTCCATTACTATATATTTCTCTAGTAACAATTATATTTCCATCTATTGAGTTTATATCTTCTGGCGCATATATACATAATTCTACGAATGAATTGTTTTCACCTTTTCTTATCATTTCTTTTGAAAATCTGCCTCCACAAATTATACTAATTGAATCTATTATTAATGATTTTCCTGCACCAGTTTCTCCTGTTAGTACATTCATTCCATTATTTAAATTTATATCTAAGTCTTCTATTATTCCAATATTTTTTATATGTAGATTTGTTATCATAAAATTACCTCTTTTCAGAGCATTTATTCAAATAAATGTTCGTTTAGATTATAATAATTATTTTTGATTTTGTCAATACTTTTTCCGAACATTTTTTCTTTTTCATTTTCCAACTTCTTTTCTAATTTTTTCAATTTCCTCTTTTTTGGCTCCAGTTGCTTGTATTATAATATCATTTTCTAAGTTCATCTTCAGCATTCTAATTATTGTTTCTTTTATTGTTTGAGCTATTCCTTGTGCCAGCCCTTCTCTTATTCCTATTCTTCTTTCATTCCTAAATTCTGCACCTATTCTTTCTTGTATTGTACTCATACCTTCTTCACTCTCACTTTCTTCAATTATTTTTAAGATTTCTTTTTTACTTTTTTCTTCAATTTCCTCATATAGATACAATATTATTCTTTTCAATTTTTCGATATCTTTATTATTATTTTTTTCTATTATTTTTTTCAAACACTTAATAACATCTTCATTATTCTTGCATTTCTCTAATATCATAACATTCCCAAGTAGATTTTTACATTTTAGCAAAGTTTCTACTTCATATTTGTTTACATCAATTAATTTATAACTTAGGTCTATTATTTCGTTTTCATAGCCCTCTTTACAGATTTGGCTCATTGCAAATGAATTGCTTGCTTTCCATTTTGCATTTCCTGTATATAATACAATTGGAACTACTTTGGGATATTTGTATATTGCTTTGTTTAATTTTTGTTCTTCTACTGCACTTCTTACTATTTCGACACAATAATTTAAAATTCTATATGGCATTGAATAATCTACTTTAGTTTGATGTTCTACTAGAAAATATATTTCTTCTCCTTTTATTTTGTATACAATGTCTGCTTGCTTGTATTTGAAATCTTTTGTTATATAATTTTCAGTATAATTTTCTAATTCATCTACATTAACTCTAAGTTTTGTAAAATTATTTATAAACTGAGCCATTTCATTCGGATTTTGTAAAATTTCTTTAAAAATTTTGTCATGTTTTTTGTCTCTCGTTTTTTTCTCATCTTTTTCATCTAAAGTGTATTGTGTATCATCTTCTCGCGCACATAAAAGTCCTTTTGTTTCACAACAATACAAACTATCGCAATAGTTTAAATAATCCTCATATGTAAATTCGTATTTTCCTATAAATATCACTCCTTTTCTTTGATTTTTTTAATTAATAGACTTAAATTTGAATTAATTATTTGATATCTTAAAATTTTAGAAATTGAATCTTTTTTACTAAAGCAAGAAGTGCTTTAGATTTAAAATTATTGTATTCTTATATTAACACATTTTTTTACATTTTTCAAGTACTTTTGAGTATAAAAAACTCACCACCCAAATTTTCAGGTAGTGAGTTCGAGGAATTACTCTTCTTCATCCTCATTCGTGTTGAGCTCAGCCTTCTTCGTGTTATTGTGCTCTTTTTCGTTCTGAGACCGCAGTCCGAGAATTGCACTTATCACAACTGCCATAATGATAAATATGATAAGTGAAATATTGCTTGCAGCCACATACCATTCTGTTTCTGATATACTTATACATCCGCCTAGAACCGCACTTGCAACAAAAATTGATAGAAAACGCGGTCCATCATGCTCAGCATAGCCAAAAATGATAATAGCAGCTATTGCTGTAAGAAGTGCAAAAAAGTAACTATCTGCTGGAATAAATGTAACTGGAAGAATTGAGCCAACCATGAACCCTAGGATGACCACGATTATTTTTTTCATCGTGATTTATTCCCCTTTCTTATTAGAATAACTCTATTATATCACTTTTTACCAATTATGTAAAGTAATATCGGTATTTCTAATAATTAATTGTTCTTTACATATTTAATATATCCATTTTTGTCAGTTATTTCAATTGAATAATTTTCTGTTATGTAACTAGCTATTGTTGTTATTTCTTCGTTTATATATATTTTTTCTGCATTACTTGCAATTTTTCCACATGCTATTTCACTAGTTATTTTCTGAACAATTGTTGGCGAATCTATTATTAAAGTTTTTAATGTTGAATTTATAAATACATTCGCATCGACATTTATTACATTTTTACCAATTGCCACTTCCTCCATTGAACAATTAGCAAATGCACTATATTTTAATGTTGTCACACTATCTGGAATTATTACTTTTGTAATTTTTAAACATATTTCAAAAGCATATGATTCAACAATTTGAACACTATTTGGTATAGTAAATTCTCCTACTCTTCCTTTTGGACACAATATTAATGTTTTTCCATCTGCTGAATACAAAACATTATCTTCTACCTTGTACGCTGTATTAGAAGGATCAACTTTTATTTCTGTCCAAGAATCACAGTTATGAAATTCTAGTCCATATGAAGCCTTACTATTCTTAAATGTTACACTTTTCAATTTTTCACATCCCCAAAAAGTATGACCTTCTATTTCATTTAAATTTTTTCCCATTACTAAGTCTATCATATAATTTTGAAGAAATGCACCATATAAAATTCTTTGTATACCATCTCCTATATCTGCTCTAACCATATTATGTATCACAGAAAAAGCATTATTTCCTATTGTTGTAACTTGTTTCCCTTTATATGTTTCAGGCAATCTTAATATTCCTTCAACTGTTTTTTCTAAAAGTCCATTTCCTCTAGTATCACTCCCATCTCCCACCATATAACTTACTATTTTTGTTTCATCTGTAGTTATATTTCCGCTTTCATCTAAACCTGTAAATACTAATGTTGTGTCATCTTTAAATATTAAATAATATAATGTTTGTACAGTGTCGTTTTCACTTATTTCTCCCTCTATTTTTTCTTCTGCAGCTTCATACCCTTCTATTTGAGGAGTTTTTATTGAATATTTGTTTTTTAATATTGTATATGTTTTTTCACTTATTATTTTTCCTGTACTATCAACACATTGTATAGTTAATGTTTTTTCTTTTAAATTTCCTACATATTCTACGTTTTCATTATTTTCTATTTCATAATATCTATTTTTTTCTATAAATTTTACTATTAATGTATCTCCACTATCAATTACTTCTGTAATCCCTTCTCCTGCATTAGAATTTAGCTTTTCTTGCAATTTACTCTTTTCTAAATTCCCCATTACATTATTTTCCATTGCTTGAGCAACTGATATATTTATTATTTCTTTTTCTTCACTTATTTCTGCTGAATTCTTTCCTTTTTTAGCTTGGTTTACAATACCACTATCTCCTGATAATGCTCTTATAGATATGGCTGCAAGTATCATTAATACAACTATTGTTACTACTAATGCTATTAAAGTTACTCCTCTTTTGTTTTCTTTCATTTTTTATTCCTCCTATAGTATAATGTCTTTAATTTGTTTAATTAATGATAAAAAAAAATAGTTAACATCATAATCTTACATATATCTATTTTTTTTATACATAAAAAAAATAGATAAAATATTTTTGAAATGTCT
>CAMEJH010000062.1 GCA_945919455.1 uncultured Clostridium sp.
TTTTAAATTAAGACATTTTCCTAAATGATTTATTAAGACATTATCATAAATGAATCATAGTATTTTAAAATTAAACTTTTATTATTTTGACTGATTATGTAAAATATGGTATAATTATAGATGATAACAGTACCAAATAGTACTATGCAACATGTAAATGCAAAAGGAGTAGTAGTATGAATTTTGATAGTATTGAAAAAAGACTGACACAGACATATGCTCAGAAAAGAAAAGGGAGTGTAACATACTTTTTAAAGGAAGGAAATGTTGTTGCAATAGAGGAAAATGACTGCATTGTCATGTATTTTCGGTGTAAAAGCAATGTGATTTGGAACCATTACGGAATCGTGGCAATGGCAGTTGCTAAAGACTTTCAATTGGTTAAAAAGAATGACGATCAGTACCAAACAACATTAGCAGATGTTATAGTCGTAACAGGACTGTGCGGAGCTTGTAACGCTATAAGGAAAGTTTCAAACAGGCTTTTGAAAGTTACCTATATTCATGAAATTGAATACCAAGAAGAAAGCTATACTGGAGAACTTAAGATTGGAACTATTGGAATAGTGAAGGAGAGAGGGGTCTTTGAATTTGATGATCTCGAAATGAAGATAGAGATACCAAAAGACATGTGCGAATATGACTTTAATGCCCTAAATTATTCTGTTCTTAAGTGCAAGAACAATAGGAGAAGAAAGAGGAACCCTAAGTGCATCCAAAATAAAGATTATGAGGTTGCTGATGTGTTAAGAGAAGAATGGGACTGGTTCTGGAATGCAGGCTCCCATACAGCGGGAAGTGAAAAAACTCGTTCAATGATTGAGCATACCAAACGTGCCAACTATCACAAGTTGGCAAAAGCGACTGTTACAATACTTCAAAATTAAGTGTAATAAAAAATATTTATTATACTTAGAATCCCCAAGTTTATTGGGGATTTTTTTATGAAAATGAAAATTTGATAAGAAATTATTAAATTGAGAGATATTTTCATAATAATAACTAAAAAATTCATAAAAAATGATGAAAAAATAAAAGAAACATGGTATAATAAAATAGCCAAGAAATATGAAAACAAAACAGGAGGAAAAATGAACCAAGACAAAATAAGAAACTTTAGCATAATAGCTCACATAGACCATGGAAAATCAACATTAGCAGACAGACTAATAGAAAAAACAGGAGTACTATCTCAAAGAGAAATGGAAGAGCAAGTGTTAGATAATATGGATATTGAGCGAGAAAGAGGAATAACAATAAAATCACAAGCTGTACGAATGAAATATAAAGCTAAAGATGGAGAAGAATACACATTTAACTTAATAGATACACCAGGACATGTAGATTTCAATTATGAAGTATCAAGGAGTTTAGCCGCATGCGATGGAGCAATATTGGTGGTAGATGCAAGCCAAGGAGTAGAAGCACAAACACTTGCAAATGTTTATTTAGCAATAGAAAATGATCTAGAAATATTACCAGTAATAAACAAAATAGACTTACCAAATGCAAGACCAGAAGAAGTAAAACATGAAATAGAAGAAATTATAGGAATACCAGCAATGGATGCACCATGTATATCAGCAAAATCAGGACTAAACGTAGAAGATGTATTAGAAAGAATTGTAACAGATTTACCAGCGCCAAAAGGTGATGAAAATGCAAAAACAAAATGTCTAATATTTGATTCATATTATGATAATTATAAAGGAGCAGTAGCCCATATAAGAGTTGTAGATGGAAAAGTAAAAATTGGAGACGAAATAAAATTAATGGCAACAGGGAAAACATTTACAGTAGTAGAAGTAGGATATTTTGCACCCGGAACATATATGCCAACTGAAGAAATAAAAGCAGGGGAAGTTGGATACATAGCAGCAAGTATAAAAAGTTTAACAGATATTCATGTAGGAGACACAATAACATTAAAAGACAATCCAGCAGAAAAGCCATTACCAGGATATAAAAAAGTAACACCAATGGTATATTGCGGGCTATATCCAGTAGATGGAAGTGAATATGAAAATTTAAAAGTAGCACTAGAAAAACTAAAATTAAATGATGCAGCACTAGAATATGAGCCAGAAACATCAGCGGCATTAGGATTTGGATTTAGATGTGGCTTTTTAGGATTACTACATTTAGAAATAATAGAAGAAAGATTAGACAGAGAATTTGATTTAGGATTAATAACAACAGCACCATCAGTAATATATAAAGTTCATAAAACATCAGGAGAAGTTCTAGACATATATAATCCAGCAGACTTGCCACCAACAACAGAAGTTGCGTATATGGAGGAACCAATAGTAACAGCAAATATAATGACACCAAAAGAATATGTTGGAAACATAATGGATATATGTCAAAATCGTAGAGGAATATTTATAGACATGAAATATTTAGATGAAAACAGAGTGACTCTAGTATATGACATGCCACTAAATGAAATAATATATGACTTTTTTGACAGTTTAAAATCAAGAACAAAAGGATATGCCTCATTTGACTATGAATTTAAAGAATATAGAGAATCAAAACTAGTAAAATTAGATATTCATGTAAATGGAGAACCAGTAGATGCATTATCATTTATAGTATTCAAGGATAATGCATATGCAAGAGGAAAGAAGATGGTAGAAAAACTTAAAGAAGTAATACCAAGACAATTATTTGCAATACCGTTACAAGCAGTAGTGGGAGGAACAATAATTGCAAGAGAAACAATATCAGCGATGAGAAAAGATGTATTAGCAAAATGTTATGGAGGAGATATTACAAGAAAGAAGAAACTACTAGAAAAACAAAAAAGAGGAAAAAAGAGAATGAGACAAATTGGTAATGTAGAAATGCCACAAGAAGCATTTTTATCAGTACTAAAACTTGACGATGAATAAACTCAAAAACATAAAAAAAGGTCCGGCACAAAATTGCGAAAAAAACGCAAAACAGAACCGACTCTAAATTGAGAAAGGAATTATTATGGAAAAATTTGATGACCAAATAGAAGGAAGAAATTCAGTATTGGAATTACTAGAAAGTGGAAAAGATGTAAACAAAATATTTGTAACACGAGGAGAAAAGCATGGCTCAATAAATAAAATCTTAGCGATAGCAAAAGAGAGAAAAATAATAGTAGTAGAAAAAGATAAAAGACAGATGAATGAAATGGCACAACAAGAAAACTATCAAGGAGTAATAGCAATAGTGCCACCATTTGAATATATAGAAATAGAAGACATATTAAATACAGCAAAAGAAAGAAATGAAGATCCATTTGTATTAATATTAGATGGAATAGAAGACCCACATAACTTAGGATCAATCATTAGAACTGCAGAGACTGCAGGAATTCATGGAATAATAATACCCAAAAGAAGAGCTGCAGCAGTAAACAGTACAGTAAATAAAACATCAGCAGGGGCAGTTGAGCATATGAAAATAGCAAGAGTAACTAATATATCAGATGCAATAGAAGAACTAAAACAAGCAGGATTATGGATATGTGGAACAGATATAAATACAAATAAGTACTATTATAATCAAGATTTAACAGGCCCATTAGGAATTGTTATTGGAAATGAAGGAAAAGGAATAGGAGAGAAGGTAAAGAAAAACTGCGACTTTTTAGTAAAAATACCTATGAAAGGAAAAGTAACATCATTAAATGCAGCTGTTTCTACAGGAATAATAGTATATGAAGCAGTAAAACAAAGAATTAAAAAATAAGTTAAAGTACTTTTTGGAGGAATTTTCGATGAATAGTAGAAATAAGAAAATATTAATAATTGTAATAATTACAATATTAGTTTTAGCTATAGCTAGTGCAACATTTGCATATTTATTTATAGCAACAGATACATTTAAAAGTGACAAAGAGTTATTTGCAAAATATATGAAACAAAATAAACAAGTATTTAATGAAATACTTGATTCAAGCATATATACAACACTTGAAAATACCAAGGAACAGGATACATATGAATCAGATACAACAATAAATACGAGTTATTCAGAAGGAGGAGAAATATCAAATCCAATTAATGAATTGTCTTTTAAAATAAAAACTCAAAAGGAGAATAACTATAGATACAGAAATGCACAAATATTGTTTGAAGATACTGGATATTTAGGAATTGAAGGAATACGAGAAAACGAAATATACGGAATAAGATTTACAAATGCAATGAAAGAATTTATAAGTATAAAGGATTCTGGAAATTTAGAACAAGAAGCAAATAATATAGGAATGGATTTAGAAACTTTAGAAAAATGTATTTCTGCCATTAATAATGATGAATCACTAATAAATGAAATTTTAACCAAAGAAGAACAAAAATATTTAATAGAAAAGTATATTGGAATTATTACAGACAATATTAATAATGCAAATTTTTCAAAGCAAAAAGGAGCAATGATAACATTTAATAATAGTACAATAAAAACCAATGCATATATGGCATCATTAGACTCAAACCAAGTTCAAAATCTTATATTGCAATTATTAAATAATATAAAACAAGAAAGCATTGTTGTAAACATTATAGGGGAAGAAAACGAGAGCAAATTTATTGAGAAAATAAATAATATTATTGATAATCTAGGAATAGATAAAGAAATTCCAACAATTAGAATAACCACATATGAACAAAAAGGAATAACAATAAGAACAGTTTTTGAAATTGGATTAGAAAAAATTACTATAGAAAATTCTAATCAAAATGGACAAACTAAAACAAAAATACAAAGAAATGTATTAAATAATGAGCAACAAGAAGAACAAAACATAGAAATGACCAAAACAAAGAACGAAGAACAAGAAAGTTATAATATAATTGCGAACATAATAGAAGGCGAAAATAGTTATTTAATAGAATCTAATGTTCAAATGACTTCAAATAATGGGATTTTAAAAACTGTAGGAAATATAAAATTGACAGAGGGAATTATAAAAATAGAATTAGCAATAGAAAATATAATAAATACAACTCAAATACAGGATAAAATAGACATAAATCAAAACAATGTAATATTAAGTGATTTAGATAAAGAAACAAGAGAAAGAGTATTAAATATTGTAAAAACAGGAGTACCTGAAATATTAACAAATAGAGCAAATGAATTAATAGAAAAATTACAAATACAGCAATTAATCCAAAAAGCTATGCCTGGAATAATTGAAAATATTCCAAATGAAGAGAATCCAGTAGAACCAGCTGAGCAAAATCCAACTGAAACAGAAGAACCACAAATGTCGCAAATAGAAATAAATAAGTTTAATGCTAAATTTGAATTTTATACAGGAGAAACTGTTTCTGCAGAAAATGTGAAAATTTTATTGGATGTAGTAAAAACAAATTTAAATAGTATAGAAATTATACCTGTAGAAACTACAGGAGAAGAAGAAAGCAACGAAGAAAACAAAAAAGAAAACATAAAACTAATTATAGAAAAAGACAAAGAAAATGTAGAACTAGCTAATCAGGTGTTAGCAAAAATAGAAGATGGAAAGAAATATAAAGTATCTATAACATATAAAAATACTAATGATATTATAGATTATATAACTATAAGTGAAATTACAGAGTAAATTGAGCTGATCAAAAAGGAGGAGCTATGAACCAGATTTTAGTAACTGAAAAAGTATATGTAACTCCAGAATTAAGGAGAAAAAAGAAATTATATAAAATCTTATTCATATTGTCAGTATTTTCGATTGTTGCTTTATTTTCGGTATATATATATGCAGAATATGATAGAAACAAAGAAGAAAATATTTCGAAAAGCATATTATCGTTTATAAATGAGCAAGATGATACAACTGTTAGTGAATATGAAAATGCATTAATTGTAAAATTAACACAAGATGCAACGCTAAATGCTGAAGACTACGAAAAAGAGAGCGAAAGTAATTTACAAGCTCCATCATATACTGGAACTGCAACATCGACGTATAAAGCTGCAAATGGAAAAGAATATGAATATATAGGTAGAATAGTTATTCCCAAAATTGGAGTTGATTATCCAATATTATCAGAAACATCTGTAGAATTATTAAAAGTATCACCATGTAAATTTCATGGAGGAAATCCAAACGAAGTTGGAAATTTATGCATAGCAGGGCACAATTACAGAAATAAAAGATTTTTTAGTAAAGTTCCAACTCTTGTAGTAGGGGATATAGTTGAGATAACAGACCTAAGCCGTAGGACTATACAATATGAAGTTTATGATGTACACACAGTTGATGAAAATGATAGAAGTGATACAACACAATATACAAATGGTAGAAAAGAAGTTACTTTAATAACATGTACGGACGACAGTAAAGGCAGAGTTATAGTTAAATGTACAGAAAAGAAATAGTAGAAAATATAACAAAAAATCTCTTAAATTCATAATATATAGAAATATTATGATATGGAAGGAGATTTTTTTATGGCAAAAATATTGGTATATAATCAAGATACAAACAGAATGGAGTCATTTATAAGAAATGAAAGTGATGCAATGCCATATAATACAAATAGAACTTTAAAAGTAAGAGAATTTAGAGGATCAAGCAAAAGCAATATTTTATGGACAGACAAAAGGACAATGCAAGCTTGGAACAGCCAAAGATATATATATGGTGCGCCAATATATGTAGGGTTTGCATTTAAAAGACCTTATGAAGGCGGACATGGAAATCAAAGTCAACATTATGCGGGAACTGCTTTTGATGTGGGACAAAATTTAACAAATGCACAACGTACAGTATTAAGAAACAGTGCAAAAAATTCAGGGGTATGGACATATGTTGAACCTGTATCATTATCACCTACTTGGGTACACTTTGATAGAAGGTTTGGAACCCCAGCATGTGCATCAGGAGGATTTCCACTAATAAAACGAGGATCAAGAGGTAATTATGTATGTATTGCTCAAGATGATTTAAATACATTGGGGTATAGAACAGGAGGTCTTGATGGAGTATTCGGGGAACAGACATACAGTGCCGTTAGAAGATATCAATCTTCGAGAGGCTTGAGCGTAGATGGTATAATAGGATGCAATACATGGAGATCTTTGCAAGAAAATGTTGTTGGAACTGGAGCAACTAGTACAACGATAAACTAAAAAGGAGGTTATGTATGAATAAACTTATAGGAAATACACCAATTATAAAAATAAAATATGAATATAAAGGAAAAGAGAATAGTGTGTATTCAAAAGTTGAATTTTATAATTATACAGGAAGTATAAAAGACAGAATAATAGATTATATAATACAGGAAAATATAAAAAATGGATTACTGAAAAAGGGGATGACATTAGTAGAGGCAACAAGCGGAAATACAGGAATATCTCTAGCTGCATTAGGAGCGTATTACGGATTCAAAGTTCATATTTATATGCCAGACTTTGTAAGTGAAGAGAGAAGAAAAATTATTGAATTATATGGTGCAGAAGTAACTTTAATATCAAGAGAAGAAGGAGGATTTTGTAAAGCGATTGAGCTTGTAAAAAACGAAGTAAGGAAAGGGGCATTTTCTACAAATCAGTTTTCTAATAAAGACAATACAATGGCACATTATTTAGGAACAGGAAAAGAAATTGTAGATAAAATAAAGGTAGATGCTTTTGTTTCAGGAATAGGTACAGGTGGAACTTTGATGGGTATCGGAAAAAGAATAAAAGAAGAAAATCCAGATAGCCTAATATATGGACTAGAGCCAGAAAATATGACACTAATAAAAGGAAATAAAATAGGAAGTCATAAGATAGAAGGGATAGGAGATGATTTTGTACCTGAAATAGTAGATACTAATTTGCTAACTGATATTATACTAATAAATGATAATGATGCAATAAATATGAGTCAAAAATTTGCTAAAGAATTAGGATTAGGTATAGGAATTTCTAGTGGGGCTAATTTTTTAGCAGCAGTTCAAATACAAGAAAAATTAAACAAAAATGTTGTAACAGTATTCCCAGATGATCTGAAAAAATATTTGTCAACAGATTTAACTAAAGCAATAAAAATAGAGCCTAATTTTATATCAAAAGACATACAATTAAAAGAAATAGAAGAAATCTAGTAAAAAAAGTTAAAAAAGTTCAAAAAAACTATTGACAATCTGTAAAAAACATAGTATACTAAGCATTGTCGATAGACATGGTCGCTTAGCTCAGCTGGGAGAGCATCTGCCTTACAAGCAGAGGGTCA
>CAMEJH010000063.1 GCA_945919455.1 uncultured Clostridium sp.
ATAATCATTTCCATAATTTACATTAATTAATTCAAATTCATTAGAATTTCTGTAAGCACATTCTAAAAATTCAGCTATTTCTATTTCTTCATTTTGTAGTTCAAACACATTCCTTGCACCATACGTAATTAAAACTTCAAGTTCATTTAAATTATCTTTCAAATTATCATAAGTTTTAACCTTATCAGATATTGCTTTAAACATTTGTGGCGCATTTTCTTTTATCAGAAGCAATTGATAACTAATTATCGGAAATTTTGCCATATATTCACAAAAATCAGCTCCCATTTCAAATACTTCATCTTGAAATAATCCAAAATTCACATATCTTAATGCATCAGGATTTTTATCAATCATTTTATTAATAACTTCTATTTTCTCTGGTGTAAAAATTCCATCTTTATAATACTTTAAAAAATTGGCTGCATCTGTATAAAATCCTATATTCTTAACAATCTTTCCACATTCAGTTTTTTTCACTTCTTTTAATTTTTCTACTATTTTATCCCCGAATCTTTCCCCTTAAATTTTCGTCAATTCTTCCATACATATTATTTGTATGTATTGTTTGCATAAAAAATGATGCATCAATATCCTCACAAAAAAATTCTTCATATTCAAGCTTTTTAGCAATTCTTTCATTTATCATTTTCTTTTCTTCTTCTTTATACGCATTTGCAATTAATGTATATAAATTCTTAATAGAAAAACTATCCATAATTTCTGGATTTTCAAAAATGAATTTATCTAAATCACTATAATAAATTCCATCAGAATATTCTTGCATAATTCCTAATGATTTATTAAAATTATTAAATGTATATAAAGCAACTAAATCTTGTTCCTTTATAATTTTCTCTATTAATCTTTTTTTATTTTCTTCTTCCATTAGTACTCCTCTAAGATTTCTTGTTATAACTACAAATTACTTCTAACTATTTATCAATTACTTTATTAATTTATTTCTGCTACAATTGAATGAATTGTAATTTCTTGTTTCTTCATTTTTATATGATTATCATTTTCTCCTACTTTTTCAAAACCCATTCTTTCATATAACTTAATTACTGGATTTTCTTTAAAACATTGTAAAGCAATTCCTTTATCTTTATTTTCAAATAATATTTCTTTTAAAATTGCTGTTCCAATTCCTTTATTTTGATATTCTGGCTTTATACAAATATTGCCAATTTCAAAAGTATTATCATCTTTATCTCTGCCATTAAAAAATCCTATCAGTTAAATATATTAATTCTATATTCTTTGAATTTTCTTTCATAAATTTATTAAATAACTTCTTTTGATTTTCCTCGTTCCATTCTCCATAGATGTTTTCTACATATTTTTGATAAACTTCTTTTTTTAGATCATATATAAACTGAATTTCATCTTGATTTCCATTTTTATATGGTCTTAATTCTAAATTTGGTATATCCCATCCTAATCTTATTCGCCTCTCTGTTTCTTTATTGTGAATAATGGCATCTTTAGTTGCTGAAATTATGTGGTCATAATTTGAATTTTCCTCTCAACTCCTCGTATCTAACCATTCAAATTCGCGTACCCTGTCGTTCTTCATTAAAACAGTTATAATATCAAGGGTTTTGAGGCTTTTATTCGCCATTTTTTCTTGTTTTTCGTATTTTTCATAATCTTATGTAAGTGTTCATACATAAGTTTTTTAAGTTTTTGCGGTTATAATATATAACCTCCTTAAAACTTTTCAAATTATATCATAAAATTTAATTTTTTTCTATAAAATTATAGAAAAAAGAGAGATAAATTCTCTTTAAAGTATATCTCCCTTTCTTCTTTTTATATATTGAATTAAATAATTGTATTCATCTTCATATTTAAACTTAACTTTAATTTTCTTATCTTCATAAACATATATATCATCTATTAGTCCATCTATAAGTTCTCTTGATAATGAATTTACATTCTGATATTTTTCAAAATATTCAATCCATTCTCCAGAGGTACTCATTTTGTCTAAATTCTGTAATTCTTTATAGTTTTCTTCAATATATGTTTCATTTTCCCTTATTTGCCTTCCGTATTCTTGGGTGTAGTCATTATATTCCTTTTCTGTAATAATGCCTAATTTCCAATCCTCGTAAGCCTCTTTTCTTAACTTTCTTTTAATATTCAATGTTTCTTCACATTTATTGATATTTTCTAGCAAATAACTTCTACGATTATCATTAAATGTTTTACTATCTATTTGTCCTTTTATTCTTTTCATATCTATTATAAGTCCAATTTGAACTTTTACGCTTTCTAAAACTGCTTTTTCTAATTCATCATTTTTTATACTATGCTTTGTACAAATTTCTCCACCAGACCTCATATATGCAGAACACATATAATGATAATAATTTCTAGGTTGTCCTTTATATTTTCCTGGTATCTTTTTACTCATTGCCCTTTGGCAATCTCCACATTTAATATGTCCTGCAAATATGGATATTTTTCCATCTGTATTCATTCTTGTATCTCTGTCTAGTATTGCTTTTTGTACCTTATCAAATGTATCTCTATCTATAATTGCATCATGTGTATCTTTTACAATAATCCATTCTTCTTGTGGTACTAATACTCTTTTATGTATTTTATAACTAATTAGTTTTCCTTTGTTTTGAACTAAATCTCCACAATACATTTGATTTCGTAAAATATCTCTAATTGTTGTTGAACACCAAGAATATGTAACTTTATCGGTATTATTCTTAAATGGTGTTTTCATTTTTAAATCTATTGCTCTATGTCCTGTTGGATTTAATATTCCTAATTCATTTAATTTTTTTGCTATTGCTGTTCTTCCATATCCATTTAAAGTAAGTTCATATATCATTCTAACGACTTTTGCTGCATCTTCATCAATAATTAAATGGTGTACATCATCTGGATCTTTGATATATCCATAAGGTGCATAAGCTCCAACATATTCCCCTTTTTTCATTTTTACATTTAATACTGCCTTTATTTTATTTGATATATCTCGACAGTATTCGTCATTTATTAAATTCTTAAAAGGTACAATTATGCTATTAACTGATTCAGGATTTTTTATGCTATCTATTTGGTCATTAACTGCAATAAATCTTATATTATATAAAGGAAATACTTTTTCAATATAATTTCCAACTTCAATATAGTTTCTTCCTAATCTTGATAAATCTTTTACAATAACAGTATTAAATTTCTTTTCATATAAGTCTTCTAACAATTTTTCAAATCCTGGTCTATTAAAAGTAGTTCCAGAAAATCCATCATCTGTATAATAATCATATACTTCAATATCTGAATTATCTTTTAAAAATTGATTTAATAACATTCTTTGATTTGTTATACTATTACTTTCTTCTTTATCTCCATCTTCTACTGATAATCTTATATATATTGCTGCTTTATATTGATAACTTTTCACATTATCTTTTTCTTCTTTATTATATTTACTTTGTCTAGGCATTAGTATTTCCCCCTTCCTTTACAATTTTCAAATAATCCATTGCTAATTTAAAAGCGTCTTCATACTTAAATACTAATTTAATTTTTCTACCATCATTATTGATATAAATTTTTTCTATTAAGTCATTTAACATTTCTTTTGTAATCTTCCTTTGATTTTTATATTTCATTAAAGTATCTACCCAGTTATTTTCAGCAACATTCTTATAACTTAATCTTGCCTCCATTAACTTTGCTTTTTCTTTTTTAATTTGTTCCTTTATATTTTCTTCCTCTTTAACATTCTCTCTGATAAAAGCAATATATTCTTGCTCGTCAATTTCCATATCTCTATATTTTGTGAAATATTTTGTTCTTTCTTTATCAAGTCTTTCTAATTTATTTTTTAAATTCTCAACATTCTCTTTTATTTTGTCTGCATATTCTTTATTTTCTTTAACAGATAATCTTGCATTTTCAAATCCATTTAGTAAATCTATATGATATTTAATACTTCTAAAAATACATATTTTTAACTTGTCCACATCTATTACATAAGGTTTATCATTTTGATTATTGCATTCTTTACATTCCAATACATATTTATCAATTTCAGTATCATTTATCATACTTTTTTCTTTTATAGTTGCTACTAATGGCTTATTACAATTACTGCAAAATACAATTCCGTCAAATATAGAAATATTTTCTATTCTTCTGTTCCAATTAAACTTTCTATCTTTTCTTATTTTTTGTATATTAAAAAATCTTTCTTTTTCTATAATTGGTTCATGTGCATTTTCAATTATAATGTAATCTTCTTCATCGTTTTTTAATCTCTTATGTACTTTATAACTAATTCCTCTTGTCTTGTTTTGAACTAAATCCCCACAATAAACTCTATTATCTAATATCTTTCCGACAATACTTGCTGTCCATTGTTTTGCAACTTTACTACTTGATGATGTGATTTTTAAAATCTTACAGTTATATTCGCTTGGTGTTAATACATTTTTTTCATTTAATTCTTTAGTAATTAACACATTACCAATTCCAGATTCGCATAAATCAAATATTCTTCTTACAACACTTGCTGAAGCCTCATCTACTATTAGTTTGTGTTTATTATTTTCATCTCTTATATAGCCAAAAGGTGGTATTCCCCCTATATATTTTCCCTCTTTTTTCATAACCTCAAATGTCTTTATCAATTTATCTGATACATCTTTGCAATACATTTCATTCATTATATTTTTTAAAGGAAAAATAATATCATCTACTGACTTTTTATCTTTATAACTATCTATCTTTTCACAAACAGATATAAATCTTATATTATCTTTCATAAATGAATTTATCTTATTTCCAACTTCAATATAGTTTCTTCCAAAACGAGATAAATCTTTTACTATAACTGTATTTACTATTTCTTTTTCTATATCTTTCATCATTTTCTTGAAAGCAGGTCTATCAAAAGTTGTTCCAGAAAATCCGTCATCAATATAATATTCTTTAACATTAAGTTCTTTATTTTGTTCCAAATACATATTTAAAAGTTCTTTCTGATTGATAACACTATTACTTTCTGCTTTATCTCCATCTTGAACTGATAATCTAATATATACAGCAACATTCCAAACTTTTGATTTATTTATTTCAATATCATATTTACTTTTTCTACCTCTTTTCATTTTCTAAAACCTCCTACACCCAAATAGTAGCATAACCTTTGATTTTATCCTATTTTGCAAAAATTCCTTAATTCTAAAATTTACACATTTGACATTTCTCTCATTTTGTATTCATTTATTAAAGTAGCGTCTATACACTCCATTGGAGATATATTAGAATTATCTGAAAACTCCATTTCCACTACTATATTTCCAACTCTAATTGCATAAGGATTTTTAATCTTTTGAAAGAAATTAAGTATTCTCGATTCTAATGAAGTATTAGAATCTATACTAATATTATCAATTTTATCAATTCTTCTATTTGCAATATCTGCTTGTAAATTTTCTTTGCTTTTCTTTAGTTTGTATTCTAATTGATTAATTTCCTCCATAACTTTTCCTTTCAAAAAAGATGCTAGTAAAAAACTAACATCTTTCTTTATTATTTATTTTTCATATTTATCCATTAAGTGTTCTGCCATTCCCTCCACTCCATCTTTTGCATATAAAGTTTGTAGTGGATCTATGCACTTTTTAAAATTTCTCATATTTATTTCATTTGCTGATTTTGTTAAATTATGTAATGCAATTTCTCCATAAGCTCTTACTTGTTCCCATGTATAAAGTTCTTTACCCATTTGAAAAACCTCCTAATTTTTATTTTTCTAATTTTTTTCTTTCTTATTTGTTCTTTTTTATAATCTCTCCAGTATTGTGCTTCTTCTTCTAATTCATAAGTTCTTTCTTGTTCTGACTTACTTTTACTGCCACCTATAATTATTAAAATCATAGGTAGTCCCATTAAAAAGAATAATATTATAATCATTGAAATAATATCTAACATTTTAGCCTCCATTTTAATAGTTAAATTATTTTAACTTTAATTGTTCCATTCATTTATTAGATTGCTATTGTTTCTAGCAACATTGGTTATCTACCACCCAGAACTCTGGTTTGTACTCATTGCGTGGGACGCACCATTATAGAAACATTATGGTCTATTCCTATAACTTTACGCTCGTTCTATGACTATACAAAAGTATCCAAACTACTTCATAATAAGATAACATTCTTATTAGATATCTAAATAGTTGCTAACCCACCTAGAATGTAGTTCTTGTCGTTCTAATAAAATCTATTCAATTTTCAATGTGCATACCATAGTAGAAGTTTTTTAACCCTTCTACTATGAACAGCACAAAAAAATCGAAAAAGTGGACATCAAATTTCAAATTTTTTATAAATTTTTTTATTTCGTATCAATTCAATAGAATATGTAATCAATTCGCTCTTTAAATCCTCGTTAATTTCCCCATCATCATCTTTAGAATTACTATTTATAAGTTTCATTATTTTGTCTAATACTCTTACTAATGCTGTATCATCATATACAGCTTGTCTTAATAATTTATAAAACTCTGTATTATATTGCATTTTCTCATTCCTCCATAACCTTTTTTAATTTCTTTAAGGCTCTAGTTCTTCTTTTCTTTAAAGTTTCTATATTTTCATTTGTTATTTCAGATATTTCCTTATAACTTAATCCCTGTGTATATAATAGGTTTAATAATTTAATTTCAGTATCATTTAAAACTCCTATAATTGATATATCTTCATTTATAACATCTTTTGAATTTGGACATTCAATTTCTTCTAGTTCAACCTCATAATCTCTCATTCTCTCATAATCTCTAAAATAATTTAATCTCATGTGATAAAGTGCTTTTTGCATATAATTTATAAATTTTGCAAGTACAACATCATCTTCTAATTCTTCATTAGACATAAGAAAAACCTCCTATTCACTCAAATTTCAGTTAATTCAAGTAATAGGAGGTCCTCTACATTTAGGAGCTAAAAACACAAAATAAGCAGAAAAGTCTATAAAATCTTTTCTACTCACTTTGAAATATGCAATTATATTGAAATCAATCAAGACAATTCTCAAATCTACACACCTCTTAATGCGTAGATTTTTAGAACATAAACATAAACATTTCTATAAAGCTACGCCAAAAAATCTCTCATAAAATTTTTTTCCTTCAGCATGTTTATGCTTAATAAGTACATAGAATGGAATTGTCTTATATAAAAACAAAAAAGCACACAATTAACCCTTAAAAGTTAGTGTATGCTTTCTAAATTATTTTTATATAATAAATAAAAATCCATCTTATCCCTCCCTGATTTTAAAAAAACATCATTGGTAATCTGATGGATTTCTCTTTCGTTTTTAATTTCATCGACATAGTACCACATTTTTTGACACAAAAACTAAATAGTTTATGAAATGCCTAAATTTATATACAAAAGTCAATTTTTTATTTTAGTATATGAAATATGCTATTTCATATAATGATTATAACTATCAAAATATGCTTTTTTCCGATATTTTCTGGTAATTTCAATAAAAATATATCATATTTCTATCGCAAAATTTGTCGAATTGTGCAAATATACAATTTTTTTCTGTTCGCAATAGTCTATTTCCCCTAGAATTATTATATTTGCCCTAGTAAGTGGAATAATTATATAGGGGGAAAAAAATGATAATTAAAAACTTTAAAAATAGTAGAGAAAATATTGATATAAAACAAAAAGATATTGCAGAGTTCTTTAATTTGAACTTTACTACAATATCTGGTTGGGAAACTGGAAAAGATACTATCCCATTAAGAAGATTAATTGAATATGCTAATCATTATAACTTTAGTCTTGATTACTTGTTTGGTATAACAAATAAAAATGATGAATCATATTTGCCATTAGAAATAGATATAGATTTAATATCAAAAAATCTTCGCATACTTCGTAAAAGAAATTCTATGACACAAGAAGAAGTTGCAAAGAAAATCAATACATCACAAGCAAATTATGCACACTATGAAAATTCTAAAAACTTAATACCAACAACATTTTTGTATAGTTTAACACTTGTCTATAAACCTTTTTCAATAGATAAGTTATTAGGTAGAAAAAAGCAATAGGTCTTATGCTG
>CAMEJH010000064.1 GCA_945919455.1 uncultured Clostridium sp.
TTGCCTTACTTTAATTTTTATTTAATAGTCAAAATCTTCGATTTTTCCTATTAAACAAAAACAGCACACTATTTCGTGTGCTTTCATTTTTGTATTATTTATAAATATATTTGCTGTTTTCTACAAAATTCATTAATATTTCTGCTGTTTTTTCAACACCATACTTGTCTACATTTATAGCAATATCATAATTATCTAAGTTTTTCCATTGTTCATGTGTATAATAATTGTAGTGTTTTTCTCTATTTTTATTTATTTTGTTTATTTCCTTTAATGCTGTTTTTTTGTTTAATCCATAGTACTTTATTGCTCTTTTTACCTTGTTTTCATCATCACTATATAAAAATATGTTTATAACATTTTTATTATCTTTTAATATTTGATTTGAACATCTTCCAACAATTACACATGAACCCTTTTCAGCAATTTTCTTAATTGCTTTGCTTTCAGCAATAAACAAGTTGTCATCATTTGACAAATTATCATAATATTGTGTATTAAAACTTGATAGTAAATTTCCATGTATATTTTGTTCATTTTCTTCTATATATGATGCTGATAATCCACTTTCATTTGAAACTATTTCTATTAAGTCTTTATCATAGAATTTTATACCTAACTTTTCGGCTAATAGTTTTGCAACATACCTTCCTCCTGAGCCATATTCTCTTGCAACTGTTATTATAAGTTTATGTTGTAATTCATTATGTACTTTATTTTCATCCCTTATAGCATAACTTTCTACTTTTTTCTTTTCTAACCTCTTAGTTTCTATTACTACTAGCACTGCAGCTACTATAAAAGCTAATCCATCAGATACAGGACCAGCATATATTACTCCCATTATATCAAAGAATTTTGACAGTATTATTGCAGATGGGATAAATAATAATATTTGTCTTGATAAAGTCAAAAATGCTGCTTTACTTGGTTTTCCAATTGCTTGAAAAAATATTCCTGAAGATATTTGCACACCATTAAATATTGTCAACATTAAAAATATTCTAAATGTTATACATGCAAATTCATTGTACAATTCATCTCCCGAACCAAATATTCCAATTAGCTGTTCTGGCATTGTTTGGAATAATATAAATGCAAATGCTGAAACTGCTATACTTAATGATAATACTATTTTTAATGTTTGTTTTACTCTGTCATATTTTTTTGCACCATAATTAAATCCCACTATTGGTTGACTTCCAGCAGCAATACCAATTATTATACTGTTTAATATTTGATTGATTTTCATTACTATTCCGAGCACTGTAATTGGTATATCTGATCCAAATTTGCTTAATCCACCATATTGTTTAAATATTGTATTTTGTACTCCTATAACAGCTACTATAGACATTTGTGTTATAAATGATGATATTCCTAACATTGCTACTGTTTTGGCTGTTTTAAAATCAACTTTAAAGCTTTCTTTGCTTAGTTTTATTGTTTTAAATCTTCTTATATATAATGCATTCATTACAAATGTTACAAATTGGCTTATTATAGTTGCTGTTGCTGCTCCTGCCACTCCTAAATTTAATCCCCAATCAAATATAAATATTGGGTCTAATATTATATTCAATACTGCTCCTGTTACCATTGATGTCATTGCATATTTAGGTGAACCATCTGCTCTTATTATTGAATTTAATATGGTTCCCATCATTGCAAATGGTAATCCTATTGCTATTATATATCCATAGTTTAAAGCATATTCTCTTAAAGCATCTGTACATCCAAAAATATTAAGTAGTTGTGGCAAGAATATTAAAACAATTGAACACAATATTATTGCTGTTATTCCTCCCGCTATTATTCCATTACTAACTCCCTTTTCTGCTTCTTTTGTTTTCTTTTCTCCTAGTTTAAGGCTCAAAAATGCTGAGGTACCATCTCCAAACATTAAAGCAAATGCTAAACATATTACTGTTATTGGAAATACTATATTTGTTGCTCCATTTCCTAAATAGTTTACTCCCCAACCTATGAATATTTGGTCTACTATGTTATATAAAGCATTTACTACTAATGATATAATACATGGTATTGCAAATTTTTTTAATAATTTTCCTATTTTTTCTGTTCCTAAATTTAATTGTTCCATTTCTTCCTCCTTCTATATTTTAAGACATAAAAAACAACACATTTTTATGTGTTGTTCGTTAATCATTATTTATTCAATAATGTACGTTTCCATTTTCATAGAATTTTATTATAATACTCTTTTTTAATTTTGTCAACTATTTTCCATAATAACTATCTATTAATATTTGTTTAATTTCAGAAACTAGAGGTACTCTAGGGTTAGCAGTTGTACATTGATCTTCAAATGCTCTATCTGCTAATAAATCTACCTTTGCTAAGAATTCTGTTTCATCAATTCCTGCTTCTTTGAAAGATTTTGGAATATTCAATTCTTCATTTAATTTTTTAATTGCTTCTATTAATGAATTTACTCCTTCTTCTACAGTATCTGCTTTTAATCCTACTCTTTTCGCTATATTAGCATATTTTTGATCTGCAACAAAATATTCATATTTAGGCCATGATACAAATTTAGTTGGTTTAGTGCTATTATATCTTACAACATAAGGAAGCAAAATTGCATTTATTCTTCCATGTGGTAAGTGAAATTCTGCTCCTATTTTGTGTGCCATTGAATGACATACTCCTAAAAACGCATTTGTAAATGCCATACCTGCAATTGTACTTGCATTATGCATTTTTTCTCTTGCTAATTTGTCATCTCCATTATCATAAGCTTTTTTCAAATATTCAAATACTAGCCCAACTGCTTTTTCAGATAATGCATTTGTATAATCTGATGCCATTACAGATACATATGCCTCCAATGCATGTGTTAATACATCCATTCCTGTATCTGCTGTAATTGATTTTGGTAAACTCATTACTAAGTCAGGATCTATTATTGCAACATCTGGTGTTAATTCATAATCTGCTAATGGATATTTTTTATTTTTTACCTTATCTGTTATTACTGCAAATGATGTTACCTCTGAACCTGTTCCAGAAGTGGTTGGTATTGCAACCATTTTCGTTTTTGAGCCCATTTTAGGAAATTTATAGGTACGTTTACGTATATCCATAAATTTTAGTTTTAAGCCTTCTGGGTCTGCATCTGGATTTTCATAAAATAACCACATTCCTTTTGCCGCATCAATTGCACTTCCTCCACCTAATGCAATAATAACATCTGGTTTAAATATATTCATTGCGGCTAAACCTTTATTTACTGTATCAAATGATGGATCTGGTTCAACTTCACTAAATATTTCGCAATGTACATGCTTTTCTCTTTTTCTTAAATGATATAATATCTTGTCTACATATCCAAATTGAACCATTCCTGGATCTGTTACTATAAATGCTCTTTCTATATTTGGCATTTTTTCTAAGTATGCTATTGAGCCTGCCTCAAAATATATCTTCTCTGGTACTTTAAACCATTGCATATTAACTCTCCTTTTTGCAACTCTTTTGATATTAATTAAGTTCACACTTGATACATTTGCTGTTGTTGAATTTCCACCAAATGAACCACATCCTAGTGTTAATGATGGCATATTTGTATTATATATGTCTCCTATTGCTCCGTGTGTTGATGGAGAATTTACAATGATTCTTCCTGCTTTCATTTTTTCAGAAAATTTAAGTATTGTTTCTTTATTCTCAGAGTGTATTACAGCAGAATGTCCTAATCCACCAAATTCTAGTAGTCTTTCTGCTTTATTTATTCCTTCTTCTGAGTCTTGTACTATATAGTATGTTAATACTGGACTTAGTTTTTCTTTAGAAAATGGATATTCTTCTCCAATTCCTTCTTCATATACTACTAATACTTTTGTATCTTCCGGTACTTCAAATCCAGCTTCTCTAGCTATTTGTGCTGGGCTTTGACCTGGTACATGAGATTTTAATTTATAGCCTTTTGTTTCATCAAACATACTATTCTTTAATTTTTCTTTTTCTTCTGGACTTACAAAGTAACATCCAGCTTTTCTCATTAATCTCTCAAATTCTAAATATATATCTTTATCAACTAATACAGCTTGCTCAGATGCACAAATCATTCCATTGTCAAATGATTTTGACATTACTAAATCGTTTACAGATGTTTCTAATTTTGCAGTTTTGTCTATATAACATGGTACATTTCCCGGTCCAACTCCTAATGCCGGTTTTCCACATGAGTAAGCAGATTTTACCATTCCTGTACCACCTGTTGCCAATATTAAGTTTACATCTGGATGGTTCATTAACGTTCTTGTTGCTAATATTGATGGTTCTTCTATCCATAATATACAATTTTCTGGTGCTCCTGCTTTTACTGCAGCATCTCTCATTATTCTTGCAGCTGCTGTGCTACATTTTTGAGCTGATGGATGAAATCCAAATACTATAACATTTCTTGTTTTTGCTGATATTATTGATTTAAACATCGTTGTTGATGTTGGATTCGTTACAGGTGTTACTCCCGCAATTATTCCAACAGGTTCTGCTATTTCTTCATATCCTTCTTCTTCATTTTCGTTTATTACTCCAACTGTTTTTTCGTGTTTTATGCTGTGATATACATATTCTGTGGCAAACATATTCTTTGTTATTTTATCTTCATATATTCCTCTTCCAGTTTCTTCTACTGCCATTTTTGCTAGTTCCATATGATGCTCTAATCCTGCCATTGACATAGACTTTATTATGTTGTCTACAGTTTCTTGATTTAATTTTAAATATTCTTGTGATGCGATTTTTGCTTTTTGCATTAATTCATCTATCATTTGTTTTACTTTTATTTCTTCTTCTGGATTCTGATTTTCCATTTTTCTTTCTTTCCTTTCTTTCTAACTTCAATAGTATGTTCCATTTACGAAATTAGATGTCTTTAGTTTGTCCATTATATTATATATTATGAAAATTTTTTGTCAAGATTTTTAAAAAAAGTTTTGAATTAATACATATGATTTAAAGTTTGGTTTTATTACTTAAAAATACTAATTAATAAAATCATAGAGGGTGTCCTAAAATAGGAACCCAGTTTTCGTTACATAATAAGGGAGATGGGTTATACAACCCATCTCCCTGAAATTACATACTTAATTACATGTCAAACATAATTAACTACATAATTTCTCCTTTCGAAGGTCGGAATACCTTCCTACGATAAAGGGAACACGCATCCGGCTTGTTGTCCATACTAACTGCACTTACACTGGGCACCTTGCTGGCGTCCAAACGGGCAACTGATTGCGGTGGCGTTTACATCCTTCCTAAAATTGGATGTCCCTGTTTTAAATATACCTTATTGGTATATATTTATATTATACACCTTTTGTCGCTTTCTGTCAAATTTTTGCTCTTTTTTGTTAGTAAATTCTTTAATTTTTCATTCAATTTACTGTATATTGGTTTCATATTTTCTTCGTTTACAATTTGATTTACTTTTTCTATATCAGTCCATTTTTCTCCACTATTTTTATCTTCTTTGATGTGAACTGGTTCATTTTCATCAGCCTCTAATAGAAAACAACAGTCAAAATGTAAATATGATGGTACAAATTTGCCTCTTTTTACGTGGCTATCTACTGTAAGTATTTGAATTCCATATATTCCGTCACTTAATAGTTTTATAAATATTATGATATATCATTAATACTCTAGTTCTACCTTTATTTCCTATCCAATTCGATGCTGTAAAATACCATATTTTGTTTTCTCTTGTTAGTACATTTCTTTGTAAGTGTATTTTTGTAAAAGAAGCTGTTGCCTCTTTCTTTATTCCACAATTTCAAAATCAATTCTTCTTAGCAATTTATTTGCATCTACCACTCTTATTTTTACTTTATCTCCTATCTTATATACTTTATGTGTTTGCTCTCCAATAGCCTCTCTACGCTCCTCATTATAGATAAAATATTCATCTCCTAAAGTTTCATATCTTACTAGTCCTTCAACTGTATTTTCAAGCTCGACAAAAATTCCAAAATTTGTTACAGATGAGATAATTCCTTCATATTCTTCTCCAATTTTATTTTCCATATATTCGGCCTTTTTGATATCTTCCGCTTCTCTTTCTACTTTTGTTGCTGTTCTTTCTCTTTCAGAACAATTTTCTGCTCTTTTTTCTGCTCTTTTAGAATATTTTTTTACAAAAAATTCATTTACATTATAGTCATTTTCTAAGTATTTAGAAATAATTCTGTGTATAAATAAATCTGGATATCTTCTAATAGGTGATGTAAAATGACAATAGTATTTACTAGCAATCCCAAAATGACCTTTGTTTTCTGCTTCATATTTTGCGACTCTAAGTGTTCTCAAAATGATATTAGAAACTACTTTTTCTTCATCTTTTCCTTTTACATCTTCTAAAATTTTTGCAAATTCATTTGGATATATAATATCTTCTTTCGAAATTTTAATTTTATATCCAAAATTGAATAATGTTTTATTTAATTCTTTTACCTTATCTAAATCTGGTGCTTCATGGTTTCTATAAATAAATGGAGCTTGTAACCAATAGAATTTTTCTGCTACAGTTTCGTTTGCAACAAGCATAAACTGTTCTATTATTTCATTTGAAAAATAGGTTTCATATTTTTTTACATCTATTGCAAATCCATCTTGATCAAGTATTATTTTACTTTCTGGTATATCAAGATTCAAATATCCATTTTCTCTTCTTTTTTCTTTCAAAATTGTTGCTAATTCTGCCATTAGTTCAAAATTTTTTATATATTTTTCATATCTTTTTAGAACTTCATCATCAGACTTGTCCAATATTTTTTGTACATCTGTATATGTCATTCTTTCAGTTACTCTAATTACTGCTTTATAAATATCTGAATTTACAATTTTGGCTTTTGGAGTAATTTCCATAGAACAAGAAAGTGTATATCTATCTTCACCTGCATTTAAGCTACAAATTCCATTTGATAATTCTCTTGGGAGCATTGGAATCACTCTACCTAGCATATAAATACTTGTACCTCTTAAATAAGCTTCTTTATCTAATTCCGTCTTTTCTCTTACATAATGACTTACATCTGCAATGTGAACATCCAATTTATAGTTTCCGTTTTCTAACTTTTCTACATGAATAGCATCATCTAGGTCTTTTGCATCTTCTCCGTCAATTGTAAAAATCACATCTTGTCGCAAATCTTTTCTATTTTTAATATCTTCTGAATTTATCTTGTTACCAAAATTTTTTGCTTCTTGCACTACTTCTTCTGGAAATTTATATGGTAATTCATATTGTTTTATTAATGATAGCATATCGACTCCTGCTTCATTAACTCCACCTAATACTTCTATTATTTCTCCTTCAGCATTTTTTCCCCTTTCCGGATATTTTAATATTTTTACTAATACTTTGTGATTATTTCTTGCTTTTCCCCAATTAGATTTTGAAATAAATATATCTGTTCCAAAATTTTTATCATCTGGTACTACAAATCCAAAATTTCTATTCTTTTGAAAAGTCCCAACAACAGTATCTTTTTCATGTCTTATAATTTTTACTATTTTGCCTTCTTCTTTTTTGTCTCCTTCTTTAGGAGATATTATTTCAATACTTACTGTGTCTCCATTTAATGCATTTAAAGAATGTTCCTTTGCTATATATATTTCTTCTTCCTGATCTTCTAATTTTACAAAGCCAAATCCTTTTTGGTTCTTTCTATATGTTCCAATTTTTGTTTCTTTTTTCAATTTATTCCTCCTTTGGACAATTTGAAATTAACATAAAAGGGCTGGTTTATAAACCGCCCTTTATTTTACTATGCTATGTATATTATTGAAAGTGCTATTGTAACAATTACAAATGCTATTCCCAAAATGATTGTCCAT
>CAMEJH010000065.1 GCA_945919455.1 uncultured Clostridium sp.
TCTATTTTAATGGGTCATATCCTCCTTTAGAAAAAGGATTACATTTAAAAATCCTTATAATTCCTAATATACACCCCTTTAAAGCGCCATATTTTTCTATTGCCTGTTTTGTATATTCTGAACATGTAGGATAAAACTTGCATCTTATATTTTTATATTCTAAAAATTTTGATATATTTTTTTGATACCATTCAATTAAAAATATACAGATTTTTTTCATATTTCTTCTTCTTTTTTTAATATTTTTGCATCTTCAAAAATGTCTTTCATTTCATCAAAAATATCTTTAAATTTTATATTTTCTATTTTAAAATTTTTTCTAAATAAAATTATTATACTATTTCCACAAATCAATTCAGGTTCTAGGTTTTTGTAACATTCTCTTATCAATCTTTTTGCTCTATTTCTTTGGAAAGCTTTTCCATTTTTTGTACTTACTGCTATACCCAAAAAATTTACATTTTTATTATTTTTTAATATAACAATTTCTAATATTTTTTTAGTAAAAAATTTTCCCTTTGTTAAAACTTTTTTAAATTCATAATTTTTTTTTAGCATTTCTGTTTTATTCATTTCCCTCTACTCCTTGAAATAAAAGGTTTTCGGGTAAACATTTGCTTATTGTACAAAAACAACTAAAGGCACTTGACCTTTAGCTATTCCCTCATTAAGCACAGATTTTCTTTCTACCTTTTGCTCTTCTTGCTTTTAATACATTTCTTCCTGATCTTGTTGACATTCTTTTCATAAATCCGTGTTCTTTCTTTTCTTGTCTATTTTTTGGTTGGAATGTTCTTTTCATTTATGTTGCACCTCCTATATTTAAGTTATATATTAATTCCTTATTGGAAATATTTGTTACAAAATAACAAGTATTTCGATTATACATCATTATTGTCCGCTTTGTCAATACTTTTTGGAAATTTTTCAATTTTATATTTTTAACTATTGCTTTTTGAAAAAAAATATTATATAAAGATAAAAATTGTCATTTTTTTGTAATAATTTTGTAATAATAGACAGTTTTCCACAGGATTTTTTCTAATTATCCACAATTTTTAAAATTTTATCCACAATATTCTTGACTATTTGTGTAATATTTTGATATTATATTGAAAAAAGAAAAGAAAAGGGATTTATAAAAATTATAGATAAAAAAATCCGTTCGTAAAAAAACAAAGATTTATTACATAATTATTACAAAGTTATCCACACCTGTGGAAAACTTTGTGGATAACTTTATGATTTTTATATTTTGAAAGGATGTTTTTATTATGCAAATCGACAAAGACGAACTATTAAGCCAAGCTCAAGAATTACTAAAAGGCGAAGTAACACAAATTGCTTTTGACACTTGGTTAAAAACATTGGAAATAACCGAAATGACCGATGATCATATCGTCTTTAAGGCTGTATCAGAATATCATAGAGACTTGATACAAACACGTTATGCAAGTTTAATTCTTAATACTTTCAAATACTTAACAAATAAAGAATGGACATTTTCTGTAGTTTGGGAAGATAAAGAAAAAAAAGTAGGGGATAATGTTGTTGTTTCTAATCCCCAAGACAAAAATCAAGATGCTGAAATAGAGACTTCAAATAAAACTTTAAATCCAAAGTACACATTTGAAACTTTTGTTGTTGGTAATAACAATCGTTTTGCTCATGCAGCAGCAATCGCAGTAGGAGATAAACCTGGTGAATCTTACAACCCATTATTTTTATATGGTGGAGTAGGTTTAGGAAAAACTCATCTAATGCAGGCAATAGGGAATAGGATACTTCAAAATAACAGATCAGCAAAAATATTGTATGTTACATCAGAAAAGTTTACAAATCAGTTAATAAATGCCATAAAAGACAATAAGAACGAAATTTTTAGGAATAAATACAGAACAATTGATGTTTTACTTATAGATGATATTCAATTTATAGCTGGAAAAGAAAGGGTACAAGAAGAGTTTTTCCATACATTTAACGCTTTATACGAAGATAAAAAGCAAATTATAATATCAAGTGATAAACCTCCAAGAGATATTCCATTTCTTGAGGATAGATTAAAATCTAGATTTGAATGGGGATTGCTAGCAGATATCTCTTGTCCAGATTATGAAACTCGTTTAGCTATATTAAGAAAAAAAGCTCAAGAAGAGAGTATAGTAGTTGATGATGTCATTTTATCAAATATTGCAAACAAAATTGATTCAAATATTAGAGAACTAGAGGGTGTATTCAACAAAATTATTGCTAGAGCTTCACTTACTCATAGTCCAATAACAATAGAATTGGCAGAAAATACCATAAATGAATTTAAAGCAGCAAGTGAAAAAGTACTTTCTTCTAGTTTTATACAAGAAACTGTAGCAAAATACTTTAACATAAATAAAGATGATCTAGCAAGTAATAAAAGATCAAATGAAATTGCATTTCCAAGACAAATTGCCATGTACCTTTGCAGAGAAGTAGCAAACATGTCTTATCCAAAGATAGGAGAAGACTTTGGAAATAGAGATCATTCAACAGTAATGCATGCTTGTAAAAAAATAGAAAAAGAAGTAAAAGAAAAAAATAACACAAAATTAATTGTGGAAAGTGTGAAAAACATAATTATAAATGGTGAACAATAGAAGTTTAAATAGATTAATTGCTGTTTTTGAATATTTGTTCATAAGGACAAGCGTTCGGTTACAAATTAGTTATCTTTACTTACGGAACAGCTGGATTAGATATCCACACCCACATGTTAATTGCATGTTGACAAACTGTTAATAAGTAAAGTTTCCACTTTTTAAAATTTTTAATGTGGACAAAATGGAATGTTTTCCACTAAGTTTTACACATAAATTTTTCTTAGGGGTTCATAGTTTCCACATAGTTTTCCACATTATCCACAGCAACTAATACTATTACTACTAATAATATTTATATTATATATTAAAATAATAAAGGAGAGAAGCAAAATGAAAATTGTTTGTTATAAGGATAATATCCTTAAAGCCTTAAATTCCGTAGTTAAAGGTGTTGCTTCTAAAACAACAATGCCTATATTAGAAGGAATACTTATACAAACTAATGATAATGAAATAAAATTAACAACATATGATCTAGAGATTGGTATAGAATATGTAATGGAGTGTGAAGTAAAAAGACAGGGAAGTACAGTAGTTAATGCTATAATGTTCAGTGAAATTATTAGAAAATTACCTGATACAGAAATAAATATAACTCTTAATGAAAATAATTTACTAGAAATTGAATGTGAAGGAGCATTATATAAACTTACAACTATGAATCCTGAAGAATTTCCTGAACTACCAAAAATAGAGGTTCAAAATTCTATTGAGTTAGAGCAAAATATGTTAAAAAATATGATTAGAAAAACAATATTTGCAGTTAGCAGTGAAGAAAATAGACCAATATTCACAGGTTGTTTATTCGAAGTGGAAAACAATAAATTAAATGTTGTCGCAGTTGATGGTTTTAGATTAGCTTTAAGAAGTATATACTTACAAACAAAAGTTAATGACTTTAAAGCTGTAATTCCTGGAAAAACATTAAATGAAATTAATAAAATTCTTTTAGATTCATTTGATCATATAAAAATAGGCATTTCTAAAAACCAAGCATTATTCGAGATGGAAAATTGTAAGGTTGTAACAAGAATTTTGGATGGAGAATTTTTAAATTATAAATCAGTTATACCAAATAATTGGGAAACAAGAATAAGAGTTAACAAAAATAGTTTACAAAATAGTTTTGAAAGAATTAGCTTAATTTCAGCATCTTCAATAGAAAAAGAGAAAAAGTATCCTGTAAAAGTTTCTGTTGATATTGGAAAAATAACAATATCTTGTACAAATCAAACAGGAGAAGCTAAAGAAGAAATCTATGTTTCTACAGAAGGAAAAAATCTTGAAGCTGGATTTAATCCAAAATATTTCTTAGATAGCTTAAAAGTTATAGAAGATGAAGAAGTTTTTGTTGAATTTGGAACAAATATATCCCCATGTTTAGTAAAATCTGTGGAAAACAATGATTATGTTTATATGATTTTACCAATTAGATTAAAAGAATAAAAATTTTTGGTCAGAGGGAAAACTTCTGACCAGTATTTTTTTATTTGATTAATAAATTAGAAAAAATAAGATAAAAATAGAATTAAATAGAAAAAAGAAGATTATGGAGTAATTTAAAAATACTAAAATAATAAAAATGAAAATATAAGAATTAAAGAGTAAAAAATAGAATAAAATAGATATAGTGAGAAAACAATAATTTATATTGAAGATTATTTTATTAATATTTATTTATTAAAAATTTTAAATAAATATTATTGATAAAATAAGAAATAAATTTTTAAAATTAAGAAAAAATATAAAAAAATTAAAAATATAAAAAAAATGACGCGTGAAAATCGAAAATAAGACGTTTTTATTTTTTATTAATATAATTTTATACTAAAAAAATATATAAAAAATAAATAAATGGAGAAAAAAATGTGGATAAATGAAATTAAATTAATGAATTTTAGAAATTATAGTGATCAAGAAATTAAATTACATAAAAATATTAATGTATTTTTTGGAGAAAATGCACAAGGAAAAACAAATATAATTGAAGCAATATTTTTATGCAGTATAGGAAAATCTTTTAGGACAAATAAGGAAAAAGAATTGATCAAATTTAATGAAGAAAAAGCAGTTGCTGAAATTAAATTTAAAAAAAGTGATAGAGATGGAAATGTAAAAATAGAAATTGGAGATAAAAAGCAAATTTATTTAAATGGAATTAAATTAAAAAAATTAAGTGAATTATTGGGAAATGTTAATATAGTAATTTTTACACCAGATGATATAAATATTTTGAAGGGAGGACCGCAAAATAGGAGAAAATTTTTGGATATAATGATAAGTCAATTAAGACCAAATTATATGCACATATTGACTTTATATTTAAAAACTCTAGAACAGCGTAATAATTATTTAAAACAAATAAAGATAGAAAATAAGGATGAAAATCTTTTAGATATATGGGATGAAAAATTAGTAGATTATGGATGTAAAATTTATGAATATAGAAAAGAATTTATAGAAAAAATTCAAAATAAAATAAAAAAAATTCATAAAGAAATAACAGATAATAAAGAAGATTTAGAAATAAAATATTTTTCTGATGCAAATACTAGACAAAATTTTATAAATGAGTTAAAATCAAGAAGGAAAGTTGATATCATAAAAGGTTTTACAACAAAAGGTGTACATAGAGATGATTTTGTGATATATATTAATGGAAGAGAAGTGGATGTGTTTGGCTCACAAGGACAACATAGAACAGCAATTCTTTCTTTAAAACTTTCTGAACTTCAAGTTATTTATGATGATATTGGAGAATATCCAATTTTATTATTAGATGATTTTATGTCAGAATTAGATAACAAAAGAAGAAAAAATTTTTTAGACAATATAAAAAATATTCAAGTTATAATAACATGTACTGAAAAAATTTCACTTGAAAATTTAGATTATTTTTCATATAATGTTATTGATGGAAAGGTAATAGAAAAAAATTAAGTGCATTTTGAGATGAAAAATTTTCCAATAGTGTGCTATCGAAAGGAAGGAAAAATAATGGAAAAATATGAACATAAATATGGTGCAGAACAAATACAAGTATTAGAAGGATTAGAAGCAGTTAGAAAAAGACCTGGTATGTATATAGGAAGTACGTCTGTTAGAGGACTTCATCATATGGTATATGAAATTGTTGATAACTGTGTAGATGAAGCTTTAGCGGGATATTGTACAGAAATAAACGTTGTAATTGAACCAGGAAATATAATAAGTGTAGAGGATAATGGAAGAGGAATTCCTGTTGAAATTCACCCAAAAACCAAAATTTCAACTGCAGAAACAGTATATACTGTTTTACATGCTGGTGGAAAATTTGGTGGAGATAGTGGATATAAAGTATCTGGAGGATTGCATGGAGTAGGAGCATCTGTTGTTAATGCATTATCAAATTGGGTAGAGGTAACTATCCAAAGAGATGGTGGATTATATCAAATGTATTTTGAAAAAGGAAAAACAGTAAAAAAACTTGAAAAAATAGGGAATTCTAATAAAACTGGTACTAAAGTTAGATTTTATGCTGATGATACAATTTTTGAAACTTTAAACTATGAATATGATGTTTTAGAAACAAGATTAAGAGAAATGGCATTTTTAACAAAAGGTTTAAAAATTACATTAGAAGATAAAAGAGAAGAAACTCCAAAGAAAGCAGAATTTTGTTTTGAAGGTGGTTTAAAATCTTTTGTAGAATATTTGAATAAAAGTAAAGAAAAATTGCATCCAACTCCTATATATATTGAAAAAAGTGGAGATACACCAGTAGAAATAGCAATACAGTATACAACGAGTTATTCTGAAAATATACATACATTTGTAAATAATATAAATACTATAGAAGGTGGAACTCATTTAGAGGGATTTAAAAGAGCTTTAACAAAAGTATTTAATGATTATGCAAGATCACATAATTTCTTAAAGGATAAAGATAATAATCTTCAAGGAGAAGATATAAGAGAAGGAATTACAGCTGTAGTTTCTGTAAAAGTTAAAGAGCCTCAATTTGAAGGACAAACAAAAACTAAACTTGGAAATAGTGAAGTAACAGGGATTGTACAAAGTATGGTAAATGATGCATTATCTACATTTTTGGAAGAAAATCCTAATGTAGCAAAAGCTATATTGGAAAAATGTGTAAGTGCATCACGTGCAAGAGAAGCTGCAAGAAAAGCAAGAGAATTAGTACGTAGAAAAAGTGCATTAGAAACATCTACATTACCTGGTAAATTAGCTGATTGCAGTAGCAAAGTTGCAGAAGAATGTGAAGTATATATTGTAGAGGGAGACTCTGCAGGAGGAAGTGCAAAACAGGGAAGAGATAGAAGATTCCAAGCAATTTTACCATTATGGGGTAAAATGTTAAATGTTGAAAAAGCAAGAGCTGATAAAATATATGGAAATGATAAATTAAATCCTGTAATAATTGCTGTTGGAGCAGGAATTGGAAATGAATTTGATATAACTAAAATTAGATATGGAAAAGTAATAATAATGGCAGATGCTGATGTTGATGGAGCACATATAAGAACTTTAATGTTAACATTTTTCTTTAGATATATGAGACCTTTAATTGAAAATGGAAATGTATATTTAGCACAACCACCACTATTTAAATTATCTAAAAAAGGAATGGAAGACATTTATTGTTATACAGATGAAGGACTAGAAAAAGCTTTTGCTGATTTAGAAGCAAAAGGTATTGCAAGAGATTCTCTTTCAATTCAAAGATATAAAGGTTTGGGTGAAATGAATCCAGAGCAATTGTGGGAAACTACTATGAATCCAGAAAAGAGAACTTTAATACAAGTAACAATGGATGATGCAATAAAAGCAGATGAAATATTTACCATTTTAATGGGAGATGAAGTTGATCCAAGAAGACAGTTCATTGAACAAAATGCAAAATTTGTAAAGAATTTAGATATATAAAAATAATTAATAGGATTCCACATCAAGTGGAATCCTATTATTCATAAAGCCAATATCAATCTTCACTCAGACTAATATACATAGTGGTTTGATCTAATGTATATTACTATACAAATAAACCATACACCACATATATTAATCAGTTGCTCGACTACAAATACATTATTAGAAACCATATTCATCCATATAGGACTACTAACAATCCCATCTAATACAAAAATAATCTTAGTTCAAATATATTACATATAATTTAACCAT
>CAMEJH010000066.1 GCA_945919455.1 uncultured Clostridium sp.
AAGATTAATCATTATTTCCTTCATTGTCATTTTTTTGCCTAATTCCCAAAATGATAAAAATGTTCTAAAAGCAAAGCAGCCAAACTTAACAGCCACTTGGCTTTGAACGGTATAGGTCATTTTTTGCCCGTCCCCAAAATGACCTCTGACCTCTAGCAAAAAAACTCCAATATTTGATACTGAAGTTCTTTTGTAAAAGTTATTAGATTATTTAGCTTTCATCATATCTTTTATATAATTAATTTCTTCTTCTGCATTTAATCTCATAAAGATTGGTTCACCTTTTTCGATTACTTTTACATTTTCTAGTTTTTGATATTCTTTCAAGCTATCACATGTTTTTAATTTTTCGTCTTTTACTCCAATTTGTCTTAAAATATTTTCTGCTGTATCATTCATAAATGGTTTTATTAAAATTGCAATTTTTCTTAAATTTTCAATTAAATGATACATACTTGATTCCAATTTTTCTGTTTCTTCTTCTTTTGCTAATTGCCATGGTGTTGTTTCATCTATATATTTATTAGTTCTTGCTATTAGTTGCCATATTTCTTTTAGACTATCTGCTATTTCGAAATTATCTATCAATTTTTCAAATTTTGCTATGTGTTCTTTTGTTGTTTCTTCAAATTGCTTATCTACATCATTTGCTTGTGTTGATATTGATGGTACATTTCCTTCAAAATATTTGTTAACCATTGATACTGTTCTGTTTAGTAGATTGCTTAAGTCATTACATAGGTCAAAATTATATCTTTCTACAAATTCTTCTGGTGAGAATATTCCATCTTGTGCAACTGGTAGTTCTCTTAATAGGAAATATCTTGTGGCATCTACTCCATAACGTTCTACTAAAGTTTCTGGATAGATTACATTTCCTTTTGATTTTGACATTTTTCCATCTTTCATCATTATCCAATTGTGTACTAATATTTTCTTTGGCAATGGTAAATCTAAAGCCATTAAGAATATTGGCCAATATATTAAGTGAAATCTTGCTATGTCTTTTCCAATTATTTGTAAATCTGCTGGCCAGTATTTTTGGAATAGAGTGTCATCATCTTGCTTATATCCTAATGCTGTTAAATAATTTGTTAATGCATCTAACCATACATATACTACATGTTTTTGGTCACTTTCAACTTTTATTCCCCAGTCAAATGAAGTTCTTGTTACACACAAATCTTCAAGTCCTGGTTTTATAAAATTATTTATCATTTCTGTTTTTCTATATTCAGGTTGAATAAAATCTGGATGTTCATCATAATATTTTAATAGCTTGTCTGCATATTTTTTCATATTAAAGAAATATGCTTCTTCTTTCATTAATTTTACTTCTCTACCACAATCAGGACATTTTCCATCTACTAATTGGCTTTCTGTAAAATAGCTTTCACATGGCATACAATATAGACCTTCATATGTTCCTTTGTAAATATCACCTTTTTCTAGGTAATATTCAAATATTTTTTGAACTACTTCTTTGTGTCTTGGCTCAGTTGTTCTTATAAAGTAATCATATCTAATGTCCATTTTTTTCCATAGTTCTTTTGCTTGTTCTGCCATTTCATCTACATGCTCTTGAGGAGTTTTTCCATTTTTTTCTGCAACTGTTTGTATTTTTTGTCCATGCTCATCTGTTCCAGTTAGCATAAATGTATCATATCCTTTTAATTGTTTATATTTTTTGTATGTGTCTGCTAGTACTGTTGTATATGCTGTTCCTATATGAAATTTTCCACTTGGATAATATATAGGTGTTGTTACATAAAATTTTTTATCCATATTTTTATCCTCCTTTATAATATTATATCTCTTTTTAATCGTCTATTTTTTAAAATGGCTAGTCCTATAAATTTATTTTGTATGTCATATATATTATATATTCCATCATCTAAATTAAAAGAAATTTGTACTCCATTTAAAAATTTTTTTAGATCTTTATCATCTAACTTTAATTTTTGAAAATTGCTGAAATAGTTTTCTAATTTAATAAAGTACTTTTCCATGAATTCTTGATTATTAAAATTATTTTCAAGTTCTTCTATTTTTATTGAATTTTCTATACTAAATTCTCCTACTTGTACTCTTTTTAATTCCTTCATGTATCCTATACTTTCTAATTTTTCAGCAATGTTTTCACATAATGTTCTTATATATGTGCCTTTAGAACACTTTACTTTAAATATTATTTCTTTATTTTCTTTATTTATATTTATTAACTTTATATCATATATTTCTATTTCTCTGGCTTTTATTTCAACGTTTTGACCAGTTCTTGCATATTCATAAAGTTTTTTGCCTTTTACTTTTATTGCAGAATATATTGGCGGAATTTGTTTTTGTTTTCCAATAATCTCTTTAAAAACTTTTTCTACATTATCTTTTTCTAATGATTTTTCTTGTACTTCCTGCTTTTCAATAGTTCTTCCTTCAATATCTGCTGTATCTTTTTTTTCTCCTAGTTTTAATGTTGCTTCATAAATTTTATCATGATTTATTAAGTATTTAGATATCTTTGTACCTTGTCCAACTAGTAATGGTAACACTCCTGTTGCATTTGGATCTAATGTTCCTGTATGACCTATTTTTTCATTAAAAACTTTTTTTGCTTTTCTTACTACATCATGGGAAGTACAGTTTTTTTCTTTATTTATTACTATTATTCCATCCATTTTTATTTCTAATCTCCATAAAAGTTATTTCAATTCTTGTTTTATTGCTCCTAAAATTTTTGTTTTGACTTGTTCTAATGTTCCACTAATAAAACATCCAGCAGCTCTTTGATGACCGCCTCCACCTAGTAAGAGACATACATTTGATACATTTACTTCTTCTTTTGAACGTAAAGATGCTTTATATCCATTTGCTCCTTCTTTTTCTTTTAGTAAAACAGCTACTTCTACGCCTTCTATATCTCTTTCTATTTCTACAAGCCCATTATCATCACCTATTTCGGCATGTGTTTTTTCCATATCTTCTAATGTAACATATGAAATTGCTATTTTTCCATTTTCAAAGAATTCCATTCTATTATATAGTAATTTTGTTAATTCACAATTTGCCTTTGTTTTATTTCTTAATACTTGTTGACAAATTTTTGATATATTTACACCTTTTCTTAATATTTCTGCTGCAAATTCAAATGTTTCTGGTGTTACTCCAGAATATTGAAATCCGCCTGTATCTGTAATAATTCCTGTTAATATGCATGTTCCTATTTCTTTATCTATTTCTATTCCAAAATATTCAAACATTCCTATTAATATTTGGCAACATGCTGGCGCTACAGGATCTACATAATTTAATTCTGCAAACATTGCATTTACTGAGTGGTGATCTATCTGTATTGTTTTTTTGGCTGTTTCAAAATATTCATTTGAGCCTACTAACCTTTTTAGATCAGAACAGTCTACTGATATTGCTAAATCATATTGATTGACTTTACTTTCTTTTTTTATTTTTTCAGCTCCTGGTAAAAATGTAAATTCCTTTGGAAATTCAGGTATTATTACATCTGATTCTTTTCCTAATTTTGAAATAGCATGCATTACTGATAGAGAGCTTGATACAGCATCTCCATCAGGTGATTCATGAGTTAATATAACTATTTTTTCGGCTTTTTTTATTTCTTCTAATATTACATCTAAAGTCATTTTTATCTCCTTCTATTTTAATTAGAATTATTTCTTTTACTACTAATTTCATTTAATATACTATCTATTCTTGCTCCATATTCTAAAGAATCATCTAACTCAAATACTAATTCTGGTGTATTTCTTAAGTTTATTCTTTTTGCTAGTTCTGATCTTAAAAATCCTGAAGATTTTTTTAGTCCGGCTAATGTTTCTTTTACATTTTTTGAATTTAATATACTTACTGAAACTTTAGCATATTTTAAATCTGGTGTTACTTTTACTCTTGTAACACTGATCATTCCTGTTACACTTGGTTCTTTTAATTCATAGCTAATTATTTGGCTAAGTTCTTTTCTATATTCTTCATCAATTCTTCCTTGACGATTATTATTCTTTGGCATAAAATCCTCCTTTAGCTGAGATTGTTACCTCTTTATTTCTTCTAAGATATAAGCTTCAATTATATCTCCTTCTTTAATGTCATTATATTTTTCAATTTGAATACCACATTCATATCCTTTTGTTACTTCTTTTGCATCATCTTTAAATCTCTTTAATGATGCAAGTTTTCCATCATGTATAACAACATTATCTCTAAGTACTCTTACTCCTGCATTTCTTTCCAATTTACCATCTATAACATAAGCTCCTGCAATTGTACCAACATTTGAAATTTTAAATGTTTGTCTTACTTCTGCATTTCCTATAATATGTTCTTCATATTTTGGTGCAAGCATTCCTTTCATTGCAGCTTCTACATCATCTATTGCTTGATATATTACTGAATATTGTTTTATTTGAACTTCTTCTTTTTCTGCCATATCTTTTGCATTAGGCATTGGTCGAACATTAAATGCTATTATTATTGCATTTGATACTTTTGCAAGTGTTACATCTGATTCTGTAACTGCTCCAGCTGCTGCATGAATTACTTTTACTTTTACTTCTTCATCAGATAATTTTTCCATTGATTGTTTTATAGCTTCTACAGATCCTTGAACATCTGCTTTTACTATTAAGTTAAGTGTTTTTAAGTTTCCTTCTTCCATTTGGCTAAATAAATTATCTAATGTTACTTTGCTCATAGCATTTATTGCTTTTTCTCTTTCTTGACGTTTTCTCTTTTCTATTAAGTGTTTTGCCATTTTTTCGTTTTCTACTTCATAGAAAATGTCCCCAGCTTGTGGAACTTCTGTTAATCCCATTATCTCAACTGGTGTTGATGGTCCAGCTTTTCTCAATTTTTTACCTTTTTCATCAGTCATACTTCTTATTCTTCCTATTGATGAACCTACAACTATTGTGTCTCCTACATCAAGTGTTCCTCTCTGTACAAGCATTGATGCTATTGCACCTTTATTTTTATCTAGTTTTGCTTCTATTACAACACCTTTTGCTTGTTTATTTGGATTTGCTTTTAGATCTAGCACATCTGCCTCTAGTAATACCATTTCCAACAATTGATCTATATTTTGATTCTTTTTAGCAGAAATTGGTACAAATATTGTATCTCCACCCCATTCTTCTGGTACTAATTCATATGCCATTAATTCTTGCTTTACTTTTTCGGCGTTGGCATCTGGTAAATCTATTTTATTTATAGCAACTATTATTGGTGTTCCTGCTAATTTAGCATGATTTATAGCTTCTATAGTTTGTGGCATTACTCCATCATTTGCAGCTACTACAAGTATTGCTATATCTGTTATTTGAGCTCCTCTTGCTCTCATTGCCGTAAATGCTTCATGCCCTGGTGTATCTAAGAATGTTATTTCTCTATCATTTACTTTTACTTTATATGCACCTATATGTTGAGTAATTCCTCCAGCTTCTCCTTCTATTACATTGGTCTTTTTTACTGCATCTAGTAATGAAGTTTTTCCATGATCTACGTGTCCCATTACAACAACAACTGGTGGTCTTGTTTCTAAGTCTTCTTCTTTGTCTTCTGAATCGTCAAATAATATATCTTCTTCTGTTACTGTTTCTTTTTTATTAACTTTAACTCCGAATTCATCTGCAATTAATGCTGCAGTATCAAAATCTATTTCGTTATTTATTGTTGCCATTACCCCATAACCTAAAAGCTTTTTAATTACATCTGCAGTTGTCTTTTTCAATTCTGCTGCAAAGTCTTTTACTGTTATTGTTTCTGGAATAGTTATTTCTTCTAATTTAAATATTTTTTGCTTTGTTCTATTGTTATCATCTTTTGCAGTTTTTTTCTTTCCTTTTTTACCCCTTTGTGTTGTTAAATCATAGTAATCTAGCATTCCACCATCTTGGTCTTCAAACATATTTGATAATTTATCAGCTCTTTTTAATCCTTTTAGTTTATGTTCATTTATTTCGCCATTTTGATTATTTTTTCTAGATTTATTGTTCTTTTTATTTGTTCTATTTTCTTCAAATCTATTGTTGTCTTTTTGCTTATCTATAGATTTATTGTATTCTCTAGCTGGTTCTTTTTCTAATGTTTCAACAGCCATTATATCTTTTATATTTTTTTCGATTCCTCTTTCGTCTAATGGTCTGTTTCCTCCAAATCTTTGATTATTATTTTGTCTATTTCTATTATCAAATCTATTATTGTTTGGATTATTTTGATTATTTCTGTTTCCAAATTTTTGATTGTTGTTTCTGTCATTGTTGTTTCTATTATTATTTCTATCTCTATTGAATTTATCCCTGTTTGCAAAGTTTCCAGTTTGATTATTGTTTCTATTATTATTAAAATTATTTTGTCTATATTCTCTATTATTATTGTTGTTATTGTTATATGCATTTTTATGCTCTGGTTTATTTTCTACTTTGTGCTCTATAGTTGGCTTTACTTCCACTTTTTCTTTTTTTGTTTCAACATCCATTTTATTTTCTTTTACTTCTACCTTTTCTTCAACTTTTTGAGTTTGTTGCTCCTCTTTTTTTGTTTCTTTTTTTATTCCAAATAATTCATCAACAGTCATTGGTTTTGATGGTTTGTTTCTGTATACAATGTTATAATCTTTATTTTGCTTTCTTTCTACAAAACCTATATGATTATTTTTCTTTTCTTCTTTTTTTACATGTTCTTTTTGAACATTATTTTCATCAGATATTATAACTTCTCTTCTTATAATAACTGGTGAACTGTTCTTGTCTGCCTTCTTTTCTTCTTTTTTCACAGTCTTTCCCTTTACACTCTCTTTTATTCGTTTTGCATCATTTTCGTCTACTGAACTTAAATGACTTTTTGCTTCTATTTTTAATTTTTGTGCTATTTCAATTACTTCTTTACTGGTTAAGTCTAATTCCTTTGCTATATCATATATTTTAATCTTACCCAATAACATCACCCCCTATTTTATTTGATATTATATTTTTTATTTGTTCATATGTTTCTTCTTTTATTTTACATTCTAATGCTTTTTCTAGTTTTTTAGTTTTTATTCCTTTTTCTAAGCATTCCATACTATAACAAATATATGCTCCGCGTCCTGGTTCTTTACCTATAGTATCAACTTTTATTTCATTTTCTTTATTTTTTACGATTCTTAATAATTCGCTTTTATTTTTTTGTGCTCTACAAATAGCGCAACTTCTTTGTGGAATTTTCTTCACTATATCCTCCTAAAAATTATTTTTCTTCACTATTTTCTTCTTGATTTTCTGTTGCTTTTTTAGATAACATTTCTCTAAATTGTGATTCTGATTTTATATCTATTTTCCAATTTGTTAATTTTGCTGCTAATCTAGCATTTTGCCCTGCTTTTCCTATTGCTAATGATAATTGATCATCTGGTACTATTACTTGAGCAAATTTTTCTTCTTCTTTTATATCTACTGCCATTATTTGAGCAGGTAATAAAGCTGATGCTATAAATATACTTGGATCTGGATTCCATTCTATAACATCTATTTTTTCTCCATGTAGCTCATTTATTACATTTTGTATACGTATTCCTTTTTGTCCAACGCATGAACCAACTGGATCTATGTTTTCATTTGGTGAGTATACTGCAACTTTGCTTCTTAATCCTGGATCTCTTGATACACTTTTTATTTCTATTAATCCTTCATATATTTCTGGTATTTCAAATTCTAGTAATTTTCTTACAAAGTCTGGATGTGTTCTTGATACTATAGCTTGTGGTACTCCT
>CAMEJH010000067.1 GCA_945919455.1 uncultured Clostridium sp.
AACTTTTTACTGAATTTTCAATAGCAGATAGTTGAATTAAAACATCATTACAATAAGCGTCTTCTCCTATCATTTTCTTTACTCCTCTTATTCGTCCTTCTATCCTGTTCAATCTATTATTTATTAATTGTTTTTCTTTTTCATTTCTTTTTGTTTTTTTCTCACAACATCTATTATTCATTTTTTCTCACCACCTATATCATTATATACCCAATAGGGTATTTTGTAAATATAGGGGTATATTGTAAAAAAGCTTTATTTTGCTATTGTTTCACAAATTGTGCTAAGATTTACAATTTTATTAGCTTATGATATAATCCTATACAAGGAGGAATTACAATGAACCTATATGAAATTGTATTTAGTGCAACTGGAAGAACTCAAAAAGTGGTAGATATTATTAGCTCAGTATTTGGGAAAGAAAAAAATAGGATTGACCTTAGCGAACTTAATTCTGAAAATAAGATTTATAATATTTCAGAAGATAGTTTGTGCATAGTGGCTGGACCTGTATATGGAGGAAGAGTTCCTGCTCCTGTAGCAAATCGTTTGCATAATATCAACGGTAATGGTGCAAATGCTTTATTAGTAGCTGTATATGGCAATAGAGCCATTGATGACTGCTTATTGGAATTGAAAAATATTTTAACAGAACAAGGTTTTAAATGTAGAGCTGCAATTTCTGCTGTTGCTGAACATTCAATGATGCCAAAGTTTGCAACTAATCGTCCTGATAGTAAAGATCAAGAGGAATTAAAAAAATTTGCTTTACAAATAAAAGAGAAATTAGATAATAATACTCTTTCTGAATCTGTAAAAGTTCCTGGCAAAATGCCTTATGTTAAAGCTGCTAATTTGCCACTAAAAATAAAAGTAAATCAAGACTGTATAAAATGCGGAAAGTGTGCAAAAAATTGTCCTGTAGGAGCAATTCCTTTTGATAATCCAAGTTGTACTAATAGTAAGAAATGTATTACTTGTATGCGTTGCATATCAGACTGTCCACAAAATGCAAGGGCTTTACCTCCTGCATTGATTTCTGTTGTAAGTGTAGCTATGAAAAGCAAATTTAAAGGAAGAAAAGAGAATACTCTTTACATTTAATTAGCAAAAAGCTGTTGATTTTATTCAACAGCTTTTATGTTTTTTTCATATCTCTTTATAATAAATAAGTTCAATATAATATCACGAAAGCAGATAATTAATAACTAACTATATCCCTTATAAATTGTAATTTATCAATTACTTTTTTTCTAAATGTTCATTATCAATATATATTTCTTTTACCCTTTTCCAATCGCCTATAGTATTTCGCCTATATAATGATAAATATATGCAACTGTATATAATGAAAATAATATATAAATACAGTTCATCTATGATAAAAGATGTAATCACTAATACAACTAATATTATTGATAGAACAAATTTTACTAAATAATAAATATATTTATTCCTTGCAACTACACTATAATATTGTTTCCTTATACTATATTTATCAAATAAATAATTAAATAATATTGACAATAATATAAAGCCTGTAAAGAATAATACAATTAATAATATTTTTTTCATATAATACCTCGATTTTAAATTGCTATTTATAGCATCATACCATAAAACAAGAAAAAATCATAGACCTATTTCAAAATCCATGATTTCTTTCTTATTATTTATTTGTGTTCAGCATCTGCTTTTGTTAAGTGAACTGTGCCTCTTGGATGTTTTGGTGGTGCATAAATAGAATATAATTTAATTGGTACATTGCCTATGTTAACTAAATTATGCCATGTTCCAGCTGGTATTATAAAAGCAAAATTATCAAATACTTTTCTTTGGAAACTTAGATTGTTTTTATCTTTTCCCATTTGTACTAATCCTTCTCCTTGTTCAATTCTTAAAAATTGATCTGTATCTGGATGAATTTCTAATCCAATGCTTTCTCCTACTGGTATACTCATAAGTGTAACTTGTAAATGTTCTCCTGTCCATAAAGCTGTTCTAAATGTATTATTTTCTTTTGTCATTTCCTCTATGTTTACTACAAAAGGATCAGGTCCATAATCTCTTATCGAATTTGTATACATCCTATTATAATAATTACTCATATAATTACCATAATATCTGTTAAAATAATTATTGTTCATAACATTCTTCCTTTCATATACTAAATTATTATAATATATGAAATTAAAATTTAATTGTTATTACTTAACTAATTAATACTCTAAATATTAAGTCCTTTTCTTCTATTTTTAAGCATATTGATATTTTTTCTTATTTATAACCAAAAATATAATACTTACAATCAATGCTAATATTTCTGCAAAAACAACTGAAACCCATATTCCATCAATTCCCCATATTAAAGGTAATAAGAATATCATTGCAATTTGGAATAATAAAGTTCTTAAAAAAGATATTGCATTCTTATTAAATATTTTTATCTTCTAACCAAAATAATCTTAAAATTTAATTATGGCAAAAATCAAACTGATTATTCCTCCAACTATAACTGTCCAAAAGATATTTGATTTTATTTGCTTAATTTTGTCATATTTTTCTTTAGAATACCCTATATAATATATAATTGGATTCATGTATTTTGTAATTATAATTCTATCAAGTTTTTTTGCTATTAATGCACTCCACATTCCTAGTAGTATTCCAAGCAGTAGCATCATAACATCCTTTCCAGTTATTAGATGTGTTTCAAAATATTCATTATTATTTAATACCGTTATAGCAATTACTATTATTCCAATAAACCCTAAAATCATTAGTAGAAATATAATACCTATCTTGCTCCATTGCCATCCAAATTCAGTACTATTTTTAAAAACTGTTAACAATTTATTTTGTAAAATAGCATCTCTATTTTCGTCTTCCACATAATATATTATTTGAGCAACATCTTTATATGTTGTAATAATTGTATTACAATTAGCTGATAAATTTATTTCTAGTTCTTCATATTGTTCAGTGTCATTTTGACTTTTAATTTTTAAATTAACTATTGTTTTGTCAAAATTACTTTGTAATAATTTATCTAAATCATTATATACATTTTGTGTATTATCTGAATTTGTCACTATATACATAGGTTTGGCGTTAATAAATTGAAAAATTTTTTCTATTTCGTAAAAAAATTTTTCTGTTATTTTTATCGATTTTTTCCATACAATTTTTCTTTTCATTTACTTTCTATATTTAATTTCCCCCTATTATGTTATATTAAAATAATGTTTTTATTTTCTTTATTAAATAATGACTTCCTCCAAGTGGTCTACCATTTTCTACCATACTTATTATCAATAATTGATTATTATTTGAATCTGTAGTAAAGCAGTCAAACCATCCTAGTGTTTCTGCTTCTGCACCTTTTGTTCCTTTTAATTCTGCAGTACCTGTTTTTCCTGCAATTGTTCTTCCAGAAACCTTCATATCATTTGCAGTTCCTTCTGGGTCTTCTATTACTTGTATCAAATCCTCTTTAATAATATTTGCTGCCTCTTTTGAAAAGGCTCCTTCCACTAAATATTCCACTTTTTTATTTTCATAATATTCTAAATATGGTTTTACCATATTTCCATCATTTGCAAAAGCAGAATAAATAGATGCCATATGTATTGGATTTACAAGTATTTCTCCCTGTCCATAGCCACTGTCTGCAAGTAGTTTTTCATTTCCTATATCCCCATTATTTGAATATTGTGATTTTGAAGCAGATAAATCAAATTCTATATTTTCATTAAATTTTATCTTTTTAAGCCCATTTATAAAATTATTCTTTCCTATTTGTATTGCAGCTTGTGCAAAATATATATTATCTGAATGTATTATTGCATTTTTCAAATTTTTAGGTCCACTATATTCTGTAAGTGTTGTTATATCATATTCTCCCCATCCATCTTTCTTCCAACTTGTTCCATTATATGAAAAAGTATCATCTGTGCTTAATGAACCTGTTGTTAAGCCAATTGCTCCTGTTATTGGTTTAAATGTTGATCCTGGACACCAAGTTTGTAAATATCTTACTAGCATTGGTTTACTTTCATTATCTTTTATTGAATTCCATTTTTCTGTAGTCATTCCTAATACAAAATCATTTGGATCATATGAAGGAGTACTTACAAGTGCTAACATAGCTCCTGTCTTAGGATGCATTACTACAAAAAATCCTTCATTTTCTTTTAGTTCATTATATAATTTTGTTTGAATTGTTGAATCTATTGTTAACTTTATCTTTTCTCCATTTTGTACATCTATTTTTGCAATTTCTGCTTTTCTGTTTCCTTCTGAATCTTCTATATATATTTCTACTCCGTCTTTTCCTTTAAGCCTTTCTTCATATACTTTTTCTAATCCTGCTTTTCCAATAACACTATTACTGTTATATCCTTTTCCTCTATTTTCTTCTAATTCTTCTAAAGATTTATTTTGTACATAACCTATTAATTGTGCTGCAGATTCTCCTAACGGATATACTCTTGACGAAGCACTTGTTATTTTTACACCAGATATCTGTAACAATTGTTGTTTTAGCTCATTTTCATTTGTTGAAATCTTTTTTATAGGAACAAATGTATCCTCCTTTACCCATGATGCTGATAAACTTTTATTAATTGCTTCTGATGTTGTTCCTAATAATTGTGCAATCCTCTCTATATCAGTTGTTTTGTTTTCCCCAAGTTTATTTGGAACTATTCCAACTGAAGATACTGTTCCTTTTCCTGCTAATAAATTGCCGTTTCTGTCCAATATTTCTCCTCTTTCTGCAGTAATTGTTTTTATTCTTACTTTATCTTCATTATTTAATTGAGGAAATATTAAACTAGAACTCCAATTTATTAAATATCCTTTTTCTTTATCTTTTGTCAATCTTACTACATTTGTAAAATCAACCTCTCCCTCTTCTGTGTTCATTGTTGATTTATATGACAATTTGCTTATATTGTTTTTTTCTTCTTCAATATTTGTTATTTCTACTTGCATGTTTGTCATATCTATTCCTTCATATATATTTTTGTTTCTTGATATAAAGTTCTCTTGTGATATTTGAGTTTTTGATTCTTCTGTTAGCATTTCATACATTTCTTCATAATTTCTTTCATTTATGCATGATATATATTTTTGCCAAATATCTTCTGGTTTTGCTTTTGATCCGTTTGTAACAAATATGATTATTCCTCCGGCAATTAATACAACAACTATTATTGAAATTACAATTCCTATTACTACTTTTTTATTCATATTTTTTCATTTCCTTTCATCCATTTTACTCTTTCTTGATGCAGTTTTTCTCCAAATTGTCTTCCTGGTTTTATTCCATATTTCTTTTCTATATATTCTCCATTAATTGTATTTAGACATTCCCTTCCTATTTTTTCAAAGTTTATATCTTCTATATTGTTGTTTCTTCCCCCACTAATTTTATCACTTATTACAACTATTTGCAATCCATCTAGTCCTAATAATGATTTATCTACTCGCTCTATAAATTCTACCTTTTTAGCCGGTTTCATTTTATAAAAAATTCCACCTCTCATGTGTTCTCTACAAGCTGTTTTGCCACATTTAATCCAATTATTTGGTGTTTTTATATTATTTCCAAATTTAACTACTAGTTCAGCTCCAGTATTTTCATGACCATAGTGATGTGGATATTCTTCTCTTGGGGTAACTCCTTTTCCTAAATCATGTACTAATGCAGAAAATCTTATTTCTAGTTTTCTATTTTCCTCAAAATTCTTTGTTAGTTCTGTAGCCATGTCTAATACTAACATAGTATGATTATACGCATCTCCTTCTGGATGATATTTTATTGGCTGTTCAGCTCCTATTAAGTCTTGTATTTCTTTAAAGTGAACATCTAGCACATCTGCTTGTCTTAATATTTTAAAAAATATTGATGGCTTATCTGATTGTAATGCTTTATTAAACTCTTTAAACACTCTTTCTTTTGAAAGACTGATTAATTCTTTTTTTAGTTCCATCATTTGTTTAATTGTATTTTCTTCTACAATAAATCCTAATGTAGCTGCAAATCTTGCAATTCTATATACTCTAAGTGGGTCTTCTTTAAAGTGTTCTGTTGTGGCTCTAATTATTTTTTGTTTTAAATCTTTTTGACCATTAAATGGATCTATTATTTTATTTGTTAAAACATCTTTTGCTATTGCATTTATTGTTATATCTCTGCGTGCCAAATCTTGTTCTATTGTTATTTGCGGATTAGTTTCTATTTGAAATTCTTTATGCCCAATTCCTAATTTGGTTTCGGTCCTTGCTATTGCAAATTCTTTGCCTTCAATATCAAACACAGCAAAAGCTTTACCCCTTACATGTGCTTGTGGGAAGATTTTTTGGAATTGTTCTGCTGTTAGTCCTGTTACACAATAGTCTTCATCATTTGTTGTTTTCCCCAGTAATTCATCTCTTACAGCTCCTCCAACTAAATATAATCTTCCTCCTGCTTGTTCAATCTTTTCAGCCATTAGCTTTATATCTTGCATATTTTTATCTCCTTATATATCTTTTAATTTAATTTTATTTTCTGAATGCAATTTTCCTGCTCTTGTTATACTATTATACCCATATTTTTGTTTTAATTCATCTACTACTTTATCTATTTTTTCTTGTTTTTCACTATTTTCTTGGCTGAATAATGACAATTGTAGTTCATCTTTTTCTATTAAATTGTCTACTCTCATTCCTATTAATCTTATTTGCGTTCCCTTTATGTACATTTCATGTAGTAATTCTTTTGCTTCTGCATATATGTCTTTTGTATTTGATGTTGCTTCCGGTAGTTTTCTTTGATGTGATTTATCTTCAAAGTCTTTTGTTCTTAATTGAACATTTACAACATTTGCTAATAAATTATATCTCCTTAATCTATATGTCACTTGTTCTGTTAATGCTAATAATATTTCTTCTAATTTTGACATTTCGTTTATATCTTCTGGTAAAGTTATAGAATTTCCAATTCCTTTTGGATTTTCATATCTATATTGTACTTCTGAATTGTCTATTCCATTTGCATATTCCCACATCATGAGTCCATGCTTTCCAAATTTTTTTATTAATAGCTGTTTATCTGTTTTGGCTAGTTCTCCTATTGTTTTTATTCTCATATTATACAATTTCGGAATTGTTTTTCTTCCTAACATTAATAGTTCAGATACTGGTAATGGCCACATTTTTGATGAAATTTCTTCTTCAAATAATGTGTGTACTTTGTCTGGCTTTGTAAAATCTGATGCCATTTTTGCAAGTAGTTTATTATGTGCTACTCCTACATTTACTGTAAATCCTAACTCTTTTTTTACTCTTTTATTAATCTCATATGCTTTGTTTAATAATGTATCTCCCATTAAACAGTTTGTCATGTCTAAAAAACATTCATCTATGCTGAATCTTTCGATTTTGTCTGTATATTGTAATAATAATTGATATAATTGGTTTGAGTATTGTTTATACATTTTGTAATTTCCTGGATATACTTGTAATCCAGGGCATTTAATTCTTGCTTGATATAGCGTTTCTCCAGTGGATATTCCAAACATTTTAGCTTTTGGGCTTTTAGCTAGCACTATTCCAGCCCTTCTACTTTCGTCTCCTCCAATTACAGATGGAATTTCTCTTATATCTATTTTACTTCCTTGTTTTAACATTTCTACTGCTGTCCAAC
>CAMEJH010000068.1 GCA_945919455.1 uncultured Clostridium sp.
AGTATTACAATACTCTAATACATAGTTTTCCAAATAACATCTTAAGAAAAATTTTAAAATTTAAGGATGTTGAATTTTATAATGATGATGAAGAAAACGAAGTTACTGATGAAGAATTGGGTATTTAGTATGTATAAGGATAGTGTAAAATAAAGTGTGTAAGTTTAAGGTACCAAAACTTATGCACTTTACTTTTTAACAATTTCAGCTGAATTAATATCGCTAAAGCTCTCGTATAATATCTTAAATCGTTTCTGCCTTTTTTTATATGATACAATCAACTCTTTTTTGTCTCAAAATTACAAATTGTAGGGCAGATAATAAGTTGAAATTATCTGTCTTTTGTTATATAATCGTAACAAGAATTAATAATTTGTAGGTGGATTATATGGAGAAGGAAAAATTATTAAGTGAACTGCCGTTTTGGAATTTTTTAAACATGCAAGAAAAAAAAGAAATAATAAAACATTCTAATATAAAGAAATATAAAAAAGATAGTATGATTTTTAATAATTCAAATGAATGTTTAGGAATGACAAAGGTTATTTCAGGAAAAATAAAAGTTTATATAATGTCTGACGAAGGACGAGAGATTAATTTATTTGAAATAAAAAGTAACGAATGTTGTGTAATCTCTGCATCATGCATAATAAATAAAAATAATTTTAAAACAAATATTATTGCAGCAGAAGATACGGATATAATAATAATTAATAATAAAACTTTAAAAGATATTATTAAAGACAATATTCATGTAAGATGCTTTGTTTATGAATTAATGAATAACAAAATGTCTATGATTCTCACACTAATGCAGAATATGCTTTTTAATGATTTAACCAAAAGGCTATCAGATTTTTTAATGGAAATATATGAAAGAGATAATGATACAGAAATAAAGATTACTCAAGAAGAAATAGCTAAAAATATAGGGTCTTCCAGAGAAGGTGTTTCAAGAATGCTAAAAAAATTTGAAAAAGAAAATTTAATAGTGTTATCGAGAAAGAAAATTATATTAAAAAATATAAATAAATTAAAAAATATTTAATAAATGTGACTTAATCACATAAAAATAAAAAATATTGTGATATAATCACTTCAATAAAGTTAGAAAGAGGTGATAATTCTTGTCAGTAAAATTAAATAGTAATCAAGAAATCGTAAAAAGTATAAAAGATGGATTGAAAAAAACTGGAGGATATTGTCCTTGTAGAACCCAAAAAACAGAGGAAAATAAATGTATGTGTAAGGAATTTAGAGAACAGATAAAAGATCCAAATTTTGAAGGATATTGCCATTGTATGCTTTATTATAAAACAATAGATTAAAAGGAGGAAATGATGAACGAAGTAATTTTAAACACAAAAAATTTTAGTGAAGAAATTAATAATACAGACAAACTTGTTCTTATTGATTTTTTCGCAACATGGTGTGGACCATGTAAGATGCTAAGTCCAATTATAGCAGAAATAGCTAATGAACATAAAGAAACTGTTAAGGTTTGCAAAGTAAATACTGATGAAAATCAGGAATTAGCAATACAATATAACATTGTCAGTATTCCAACATTAATGTTTTTTAAAAATGGAAAGTTATTAAAAACTACAGTTGGATTTCATTCAAAAGGAGAACTAAAAGAAATTATTAATGAATTAATATAGGAGGTAACTATGAAATATGTTTGTACTATATGTGGATACATATATGATGATGAAAAAGAAAAAGTAAAATTTGAAGATTTACCAGATACATGGAGATGTCCTATGTGTGGTGCTGCGAAATCAGATTTTAAAAAATTAGAAGATGAACCAATTAATAATGAACCTGCTAAAAATCAAAATACAGTTGTTGATGAAGAAAATGAAGATATGGAAAAATTATCAATAGGACAGTTAGCTGCATTATGTTCAAATTTAGCAAGAGGATGTCAAAAGCAATATAAATTTGAAGAAGAACAATCATTTTTAAAATTATCAAAATATTTTTCGGAAATAACACCTGCAATTGAAAATGATTCAATTGATAATTTATCAAATATGATTATGTCTGATATAAATGAAAAATATGTAGAAGTAAATAATGTAGCAAAAGTCAATGGTGATAGAGGTGCTGCTAGAGTTTGTGTATGGGGCGAGAAAGTAACTCGTATGTTAAATTCTTTGGTAAATAGATATATTGAAAAAGGCGAAGAAATATTTGAAGATTCAGAAGTATGGCTATGTACAACATGTGGATTTATATTTATAGGAAAAAATCCACCAGAAAAATGTCCTGTTTGTAAAGTACCAAGCTCAAAATTTGAAAAAATTGAAGGAGGTGTTTTATAATGGAAAAAAATGAAAAAAAGATGGTAGCAGTAAGAAATATAGATTTATGTTCAAAGGATTGTTTATGCTTATATGTATGCCCTAATGGTGCAACAGATACAGAAAATAGTATAATAGATGTTGACAAATGTACAGGATGCGGTATGTGTGCAAATGCTTGTCCAAGCAAAGCAATAAGTATGGTGCCAGTAGAATATCCAGCACAGCAAAAAAAGAAAAAAGAAGTTGTAAATTCTTTAAATAAATTATCAAAAAGCAAAGTTGAACAGGAAAAAATTGCAAAACAAATTGCTAACAATACAGATAAACCAGGATTTAAAAAGTTAATGACTGCTATTTCAAAATCAAATAGATTAATGGCAGAAGATATAATAAGAGAATCTGGTTATATGTTACCTCAAAGTAGTAACGCCAATAAAATCTTAAATGAAATAAAAAACAATGACAAGTTCGGAAATATTCCAGCCCAAGAAATTGAAAAATTGTTAAATAAAATTAAAGTTAATGATAAAAAAGAAAAGGAGAATGATAATATGAATAAGTATCAAGGAACACAAACAGAAAAAAATTTAATGGAGGCATTTGCTGGAGAATCACAAGCAAGAAATAAATATACATACTTTTCAAGTGTAGCAAAAAAAGAAGGATATGAGCAAATGGCAGCTTTGTTCTTAAAAACTGCCGAAAACGAAAAAGAACATGCAAAAATGTGGTTTAAAGAATTAAACGGTATAGGAAGCACAGAAGAAAATTTAAAAGCGGCAGCTGATGGAGAAAACTATGAATGGACAGATATGTATGAAAATTTTGCTAAAACTGCTGAAGAAGAAGGTTTCCCTGAATTAGCTTTTAAATTCCGTATGGTTGGTACAATAGAAAAACACCATGAAGAAAGATATAGAGCATTATTAAAAAATATAGAAATGAAAGAAGTATTTGAAAAAAGTGAAGTTAAGATTTGGGAGTGTAGAAATTGTGGACATATAATTGTTGGAACAAAAGCTCCTGAAATGTGTCCTGTATGTAGTCATCCAAAATCTTATTTCGAAATTAATGCGGAAAATTATTAATGTGAAAATAAAATGCAGATAATTTAATAATATTATCTGCATTTTCCATAATAAGGAGGATTAAATGATAAAGATAAAGTTTGATAAAAATAATAATAGAGCAATTGCATTAGAGGCGGATATTATAATAGGAGAATGTAATTTTATTGAAAACGAAGAAAATTGGAATATAATACATACAGAAGTAAATAACTCATATCAAGGTCAAGGTATCGCTAGAAGACTAGTTGATTGCATAGTAAAGAAAGCAAAAGATTGCAATAAGAATGTAATAGCAGAATGTTCTTACGCTAAAAAAATACTAGAAAAAATATAAAATTATATTTATTATTATGCAAGGAGGTTCAAAATGAATAGAACGATATATGTTATTTTAATTATAATTGCAATAGCGGTAGGAGTGATTTTGATGTTAAATAGAAAAGAACAATACATTGAGAACGAAGGGATAATTAAACACGTTTCAATGGATGATATAGTTGAAATTATGAATGAAAATAAAAATTATATAATTTTAGATGTAAGAACTATTGCAGAATATAACGAAGGTCATATACCTAATGCAATATGTATTCCAAATGAAACAATTGGAAGTAATACAATTAGTGAACTCCCAGATAAAGAACAGCTAATTTTAGTATATTGTAGAAGTGGAAATAGAAGTAAACAAGCAGCAGAAAAATTGAAAAAATTAGGATACACTAATTTAATTGAGTTTGGTGGAATAATAGATTGGAAAGGTGAGATTGTTAAGTAGAAATAATTTGAAATCATCTATATTCATTATATAATAATATACAAAGATAGTAAGTTGTCGCTGAGGTTGAATTTTTAAATATAGAGAAAAATGAAGTCAAAATTATATAAAATGGAAAGTGAGTATATTGGTTTTAGATATGCTCATTTTTATATTAGAAATCAAATTTAAAAAAGAACTCCATGCTTTTGAATTATGTAAAACAAATAAAATGTTGTATAATATACTTATAGCTCTATATATTGCAAAAATAATTTAAAAATATGGGAGGTAATTTATTTGAGAGAATTATTTATTGAAAAAGTAATTGAAGAATCAGTGAACTTTTTAGATAATAACCAAAGAATAAAGTTAAAAGAAATACTTGCAGAAATATGTTTAAATTATCAAATTGAAATAATAGGACAAACTGAAAAGCGAGAAATACAAAAGAATAATACAGATATTTTAAATAGATTTATATCATCTAAAGAGATTGAAGGGTGCTCAATGAGAACTTTAAATTACTATAAGGATAATATAAATAAAATGCTTGATACTGTAAATCTTCCAATAAGCGAAATCACTACCGAAACATTGAGAAACTATCTAGCCGATTATAAAAGTAATTCAAATGCAGGTATGGTAACAATAGACAATATAAGAAGAACACTATCAAGTTTTTTTGCATGGCTAGAAAACGAAGATTATATCGTTAAAAGTCCAGTTAGAAGGATTCACAAAGTAAAAGCAACTAAAAAAGTAAAAGAAACATTAACGGATGAGAATTTAGAAAAATTGAGAGACACTTGCTCAAATGTAAGAGATTTAGCAATATTAGAACTTTTAATTTCAACTGGTATGAGGGTCGGAGAACTTACTAGATTAAATATAGCTGATATGAATTTTCAAGAAAGAAGTTGTATTGTTTTAGGAAAAGGAAATTCTGAAAGAGAAGTTTATTTTAGTGCAAAGAGTAAAATGTATATAAAGAAATATTTGGAAACAAGAACAGATAATAACGAAGCTTTATTTGTATCTCTTATAAAACCCTATAATCGATTAGGAATATCTGGAATTGAAATCGCCATAAGAAATTTAGGAAAAGAGGCTAATATAAATAAGGTACATCCACATAAATTTAGAAGAACAATGGCAACTATGGCAATTGATAAAGGTATGCCAATAGAACAAGTACAAAAATTATTAGGACACATAAAAATAGACACAACTATGGAATATGCAATGGTAAATCAAAACAATGTAAAAAATTCACATAGAAAATATATTACTTAAGGTGTGAGGGAATTTTATAAAATATGAAACTAAAAAATTGATTTGAAGAGATATTTACAAAAAAAAATATTTATGCTACAATACTAACAGGAGGGAGAAAAGATGGAGCATATATTAAAATTACAACCTAAATATTTTGATTATATTAACAATGGCACAAAAAGAATAGAATTGAGGCTATATGACGAAAAAAGGCAAAAAATTGCTATTGGAGATACTATAATTTTTCAAAAAGAACCTGAATTAGAAACGACTATGAAAGTTAAAGTTATAGGTTTATTAAGATACAATACATTTGAAGAATTATTTGAGGATTTTGATATAGAAATAATGGCTGATAAATCAATGACTAAGCAAGAATTGCTAAATGTATTAGAAGAATTTTATACACCAGAAAAACAAAAACAATATGGTGTAGTAGGAATACGTATAGAAAAAATATAATGAAAACACACTCAAAAATTCAGTTGAATCTAAGAGTGTGTTTTGTTTTGCCTTGACAGATTGAGAATTATTCGGGAAGTTTTCCGTTGTACACTAACTCACGAGAAGAGTTGTTATAGTAGCCTTCGCGCATGGTTTGGGTCAACTCCCAATTGTATTTCTTGATGATAGGCTCAAACATTGGGATTTTGTAGTCTGCAATTGTTATAAGAGGCTTGGTAGTACCAAGGTACTTAAAAGCACACTCCAACATCTTGCTTGCAACATGTTTCCCACGGTAACCTTCGACTACAAGAAAAGTACAAATCTTGCTTTCGGTGTCATCCTTTTTCAAAAATGCTACACCAGCTACATTGTTATTAATTGTGCAAATAACAACTTCGCCAGTACCATTAAAAACTCTAGGAATTTCTTTTGCCCAATACCACTCAAAATGCTTAGGATAATCTTTACAGATGTAATCCGTAACAGAATAAGCAGTCTGTGCAAGTTTACCAAAGAGATTATGGTTGTTGATAAGAGAACTTAATGTGTAAATTCTCATATCGTTTGTCTGTTTACGAAGTTCAAACACATAGACTCCCAAAGTTTCCTTTTCTTCAGGATAAATTTCCTGATACATTTCCAAAGCTTTATACTTGGTAACACCAGGAATTGCCTTAGAAGAATCTTCATTGTCGAGCATGTCAGGGAAATCTTCATAGCGAGTTACACGGATAACCTCAAACTTGATATTAGAATAGTCCTTAAAAGTGATTGTATCACCTCTTTGAACTCTTTTAATATCAGGATATCCAACCCTTACTTCAAGGGTCTTGATTCCCTTGGTGATGAGGTTGTAATATTCCCGTTTGATTCTCCAGTTATAGTTTTTTGCCATAACATCAACCGTCCTTTCATAAAGTATAATTTGTTGTTATCATTGGAGGAAAGAATTTATGTTTGAAAAAGAAAAAATGTTAGCAGGAGAGCTATATAATGCTAATTATGATGAAGAACTTATAAAGGAAAGAATGAATGTAAAAGATAAATGTTTTGAATATAACAATATAAAGCCATCTAATATAGAAGATAGAAGAAAATTAATGAAAGAAATTTTAGGAAAATATAAGGATAATTTTTTTATTGAACAACCATTTATGTGTGATTATGGTTATAATATAGAAATTGGAGAAAATTTTTATTCAAATCATAATTTGTCGCTGAGGTTAAAATTGGTAATAGGAGATGTATTTTATGAAGAAAAAGGTATTTATGATAATTGGAATTTTACTTATTATTTATATTGCATTTGTAACTATAGATTGTATTAGATTAAAAAATGCAAATAGCGAAATAACACCATTTATTACAGTTAATAATGAAGAATATGAAAAAGATTACGAATATGGAAAGATATTTACAGGAATAGGATATACAGTAAGGTATTATAATAGCAAAAATACAGCAGGATATGGTACAGAAATTAAGTTGTTTGGAATAATTCCAGTGTGGTCTATAGAAACACAATAACTAATTATAAAAGTAAGCGATTGATAGTAAATAGTTGTAGAGGAGATTATGTAGCAGAAAATGTCTGCTATTTTTAATATAATCAAAAATAATACAAAATTTTATAAAATTTTGTAACAAATTTCAATTTCAATCGTCATATATGCAAAGGAGGATAAAAGTTATGCAGGATATGGAACAAATATATACGCAATATTTTGAAACAGTAAACAAATACTTATTCTGTTTAACTCATAATAATGATATTTCTGAAGAA
>CAMEJH010000069.1 GCA_945919455.1 uncultured Clostridium sp.
TACCATAAAATGTAAATAAAAGACTGAGTTAGTAACTGTTTACTCTTTTTTACTGCAAATACTATATGGTACTTGCAATTCCATGTTGTGTGTGATAAACTTTGTACGTCGTTTATTTTGATATCTTTCAATTTAAACCTCTCCCTTCAATATATTTTAATTGCTTCCTGTCAGTCGCAATTAAAATTATATATGAAGGGATTCTTTTTGTCTACTCACCGCTAAAAGCTTTACCGAACCCCGAGACAATCTCGGGGTTTTATAATAACAACAAAGACCTTGAAAATCAAGGTCTTTTATTTTTATTCAAATTTATTCGTTACTTTTCTGGCATACTTGCCTAAAGGTTTTATATTAGATTTATCAGCATAACAATTCCAACCAATATTGCTACTATTCCTCCAACTAAATACATCATTGATTTTCTATTAGAAGAATTTATTAAATCTTCCTCTGATTTAGTTGTTACAATAAAAGGCTTTTTACTATCTTGAGGTTTTCCTACATGTATTACATTTCCAACTCTAAAAGCTTCACCAATTATATACAAACTTTGATTTGCATCGATTGTGCTTTCTGTCATCTTAAAACCTAATGTTTCTGCTCCATATCTATTCCATACAAAAGAATTAAAATATCTATAATTGCTTAAATTGTTTTTTGGTTCAAATCTATCAAATGTTTTTGGAATATCTAGATCACATCCTGTTGCATTTATTTCTACAACTACAGCTTCTTCTGAACTACCATCTTTTATGGAAATTTCTTGACTCGTTTTTTCATTTGATATTGTATTTTCTTGTTTAGTTACTCTTGTTTGCATATTTCCATTATTATCTCTATATTGTTCTCTAGACTCTGTTACTTGAGCTAATTCAGATTCACAATAAGCAACTTTTCTATTAGAAAATGGAGTTTCTACTAAATTATCAGAAACAATATTTCCTTTTAGTTCAACAAATTCTCTATAATCATTTCCTAATCCATTTGCATCCATCTGATCAAACATATCTTTTAATTCTGATATTTTCTTTGTCTGCATAAATTTTATTTCTGTTGTACTATTCTGAGTTTTAGTTCTTAAATAAAATATTGCAACTAAACCAAACCCTATTAGTACAATAGGTATTATAATTTGCATTTTCTACCTCCTTAGTTCACTAATTATTGTTATTCATCTCTTGTTTTAATTTTTCTAATTCTTCATTAATACTTTTCTCTTTGTCCATTTGTGCAAATGGATCATTTTCGCTTTCTTGAACTCCAGATACCTCTGAGAAAGCATCTGCCTCTGCTTCTTTTTGTTCAATTTTTTGTTCCATTTTATCCATTTTTGCAAATGCGCTCTTACTATCCATGTTACCAAGTGTTTTTGCCATTTGAGATTTTGCATCTGCCATTTGGCTTCTTGCAACAAGCATTGCTTGTTTACTTCTTGCTTCCTCTAATTTTGCCTTTAAAGTATCAATCTGTGTTTTTATTTCATTAACTTGAGATTCCATTGATGTACACATTTCTTGATATTGAGCAACCATTTTGTCTTGGTTTACTTTATTTTCAAGTGCTTTTTTAGCTAATTCTTCATTTCCTTGTGCTAAGCACTCTTTAGCTTTCGCTTGCCACACATTAGATTGTTCTTGAGCAACTATTAATTGTTTTTTTACTTGATTAAGGCTTCCCATTGCAGTTCCTAATCCTTGTGTTGCTTTTCTTAATTGATCCTCCATATCTATTATTATTTGTTTTACCATTTTTTCTGGATTTTCAGCTTTATCAATTAAATCATTGATATTAGCTTTTACTAAATCACTTATTCTCTCAAATATAGCCATTTTACATTCCTCCTATTTTTAATCTCTTTTCTTGAATAATGTTTTTAATAATAGTCCTGCACCAGCTCCTGCCATTCCAAATATTAATATATAATCAAACATTGAAGTTGTAACAAAGTAAATTTTTACACTCATTATTATACTTATAACTAAAAATACCACACTTAATGTTATTATAATTTTTGGAACAATTGATTTAGAGTCAGCAAAGTACCATATTATACCTATTATTAGTGGTATTGTTACAGTTCCTGAAGATAAGTCAAATCCACCTATTCTCCATACATACCAACCACTATGTACCATTACTCTTTTGCTTAACATGAATAGTCCTGCTCCTAATAATACAATTCCTATAAAAAATTGTAATAATTCATTTTCTTGTTTTGGAGCTTTTGGTTTTTCAATGTTTTCATCTTTTTTTTCCATTGTAAAATCCTCCTATTAGCTTTCTTTTTTAGTTAGCTCTTGCTTTTACTATAAACCTTTGTTTATTGTTGTTGCAACAAGTTATTAATGTTATCTCTGTTTGTCCATTTGTTAACTGACTTGTACATGATGTGTCTCCTGGTTCTACTGTATAAGTATCATATACTGTATATTTTAAAGTTCTTCCACTCAAATCTGTAACATTTACAGTTGCTCCATTTTTTATAGTAGGCAGTTTACTAAAAAACTTTGCATTTCTATAATTATGGCCTACTATACACATATTTCCAACTTCATTAGGGTTTGGTCCCCAATATTTGTTTACTGATATTTTTAATAATTCAGTAGAAGTTGATGACAATATTGAATAATTAATACCTAATGAAGGTATTCCTAATTTTCCTATTATAGTGTATTTTTCTCCATTTGGAGCTGTATAAACAGTATTTTGCATAGTAGAATTAGATTGTACATGTTCAATTACAGAATTAGATTTTATATCATTAGAAATATCTTCTTGTTCCTCTTGTTTTATCACCAATAAATCATCATCTGTTTCTTTAATTGTGTTATCTTCTTGAATATCTTCTGCGATCGAGATATTATTACTAATTACTTGCTCGTTTCCAGTCATTGCATATATGTTCATCGAAAATACTGCAATTATAGCAAAAACTAGAAAAATAATTATACAAATTCCTAATATATAAATAAATTTTGAGTCTTTTGTATATGTGTCTTTCATAAAAATCTCCTTTAAATTTTTGAGGATGTATAAAAATACATCCTCATGCTTTTAGATATCTCTTAATTTATTGTATCTTGAATATACTATTATTGCTCCAGCTATTAGTGTTACTATTAAAGCAATTATTCCTATTCCAATACCTGTTTTTGGTAATGTTCCTGGTGCTACTGTTGTGTCACCTTTTCCTCCTGGTGTTACTGTTGTTCCTGTATTTGTTCCTCCATTATTTGAATTATTATTTGATGCTTCTGTTACTGTTACTGTACATGTTGCTTGTTTATTTCCATCTTGTGCAGTTACTGTAATAATAGTAGAACCAACTTTTTTAGGTGTTATTTTTCCTGCATTATCAATCGTTGCTACTGATTCATCACTTGAACTCCATGTTACAATTTTATTTGTAGCATTTGAAGGATTAAAATTAGGTGTAAGTGTTAATGTTTTTCCTAGTTCTACATTTGCAGTCTTAGGTAAAGAAATACCATCTAATGCAATTTCTGGTTGTAAATTATCTACTAATATGTAACCATATAAATTTTTTACACCATTACCTGCAAAATAAACCCACATATAATATAATCCTGTATCTGGAGCTTGTATAGTACTTTGCGTAAATCCGTATCCATTCATCCCAAAATTTCCAACTCCATTCCAATATCCCCAAGAAGTCCAATTAGAAGTTGGTATTGTAGTTTTTAACATACTTTGTAACTCATTGTAATCTCCATTATTCTCTTTAATTTCTTCATATTTATTTATAACACTTTGATCTGTTATTTTTTCATATTGGTAGTATGCTTCACTATTGCTACTATTTCTTAATGCTACCTGAATTGTATCAGCACCTCCATATGAAAGTTCTTTTCCATTATCTATTACACTAAAATTAGTTACCATTAAATATGGTATTTCTAAATTTACTGTATATGGTTGTAAAGCCACAGTATCTGCTGTTTTATCTTTTATTGTAATATATCCTGTATCAACTGTATTTATTACTTCTCTTAAATTTTTAGTAGTTGTTGTTATGTCTATAACTGCTGTAGAATCTGTATATTCTGTTATTAAATACCAATCTTCTACTTGTGCTGCTGCTGTTTTAGTAAGTCCAAATTCATATTCATGTGTTGTATCTAAAGTTAGTCCTGTAAAACTAAATTTCATACTTCCATTATTCGAATAAACATCTTTTGTTACATCTACAGCTGCATTACAAACATTTGGTATAATTAATAACAATGCTAACATTAAAAATAATGTAACTACATATTTTAAATTTTTCATTTTATATTTTTCCTCCTCGTTTGTTTTTATTATCCTTCTATCGCTTTACTAAATATAGATTTAGCAATTCCACCTATTACAGGTAATTCAGGATCTTCTTCTTTATTAGCTTTTACTATACCTATAATTATAGCAACTATGTATAATCCCCATACAATTTTGCTAAAAAATGGAATATAGAAAGGTATAAAACGGTAAACTACAGTAACTATCATATATGCTAAACCTATTACTATAGATTGTGCTGCATGCATTTTTGTATTTCTTTCGCTATCTTTTAAACCAAATAGTACTATAAGTCCGCCTATCCATCCAAAAATGTAAGCTAATATCGCTTTTCCTTTTTCACTCATTTGTAATCTCCCCCTTTATAAATATATTTTTAAAAATAGAATTAATATATACTCCAATTGTTATTGGAAATACAACTATAACTCTAGGATTATAGTTGTATGCAGAATAAAAATCAAAATGTAGTACTGATAAAAATGCTCTAGTCATTCCGCAATTCCAACATTCATGTCCAGTAATTCTTTTTATCAAGCATATATTACTCAATATTTCTGATTTTATTGGAATATTATATAATATTAATAACAAAATAATATTAAAAAATAGTATATCAATAATTCTAATTTTTAATTTCATTTCCATCTTTATCTTTGAAATTTCCTGTTACAATCATAATAATATCTATTAATGTCCAAATTCCACATCCACCTACTGTTATTAATTGTAATATACCTGTTCCAATTTTTCCAACATAAAATCTATGTACTCCTAAACTTCCAAGAAATATACTTAATAAAAGTGTTGTTAACCAATCTTTTTCGCTTTTCATAAAAAATCCCCCTTTTTTTTCTTAAAATCCAACAACGGCGCCTCTAACTATTTGATAGCTATCTACGCGAATTTCATTATTAGTTGTTGAACAATTAATATTAATTTTTTGCTCATCTTTATTATCTGTAAAGACAGCAATTGCAGTAAATATGGAATTCTTATAATAATTAATATTTATTCTTTTAAATTCCATATTTCGCATCATTTCTAGTTTTGAATCATTTTGCATTTTTTCGCAAACCTTTTCGCAAAATTCACTTCTTTGATTTTTATTTACTAAATCCATTGCAATTTGTTCTAGTAATTTTTTAATAGATTCTTCTGTAAATTCTGGATGTTCTCCTAAGAATCTTTCTAATGTTTTCTTTTCAATACTATTCATAAATCCTTCATCTATGTTTGAAGAACTAATTCCAGTATCTTTTAATATTTGCTGTTTAGCCCTATATTTTAAATTATTCATTTTTACATTTATAAAGATGAATCCTGCAAAAATTAATACTATAACTAAAAATACAAAAAATCCCACTTTCGCACCCCATTATCATTTGCAAATTACTTACAAAAACTTAGCATTTTATAAAATTTATTATAAAAATTAGATTTTCACTTTTATATTATCATTAGTGTCGAAAAATGTAAATAGTTTTAGAAAAAATTATATATATGAATTTTATGGCAAAAAAAGTTCTAATTTTTTCTAAAAATTAGAACTTTTTTATTTTAATTTATTTCTGTCTTTTATAATATTCGGCAATTAGTTTATCAAGTTCAATACTTAATTGATATACTATTGAATAATCTTTTCCTGAAACTATACTTTCATTTAATTTATTTCTTAATTTACATATTTCATCATTTAACATACAGCATCTCTCCTTTTTTACATTTATTTGTCTGTATACTTATAAATTAACATATTTTTACATTTGAGTCAATGAAATATTTCAATTTTTTCAATTTTCGTATGACATGTTTTTCTTTATTTTTCTAAGGTTCGACACTATTCTACATTTTATATATTTATTCTACATAAATCTACTAAAATAATATTACTTTTTTGTTACTTTTTTGTTACATTATCCCTTTTTTATTACGGAAATAATCATTTTCTTCTCATCAAATATATCTTTTAATATTTGTCTTACATATTCTTCATTAATAGTAGTTATTTCTTCTAAATAATCAAAACTATTTATTCCTTTAAAAAAGTCTGCTAAAAACATTCTTGCTATATCAGATGTATCATTGTATTCTTTTATATATTCTCCATAAATTCTTTTTTTAATTCTATTAAATTCTTCTGAATTTATAGGTGAATTTTTCATACTAGAAACAGTATCTTTAAATTTTTTGTATACTTCATATGGTTTTGTTGATTGACCAGTTATTAATAAATGTGCATATCCTCTAGCAAATTCATAGTCTAGACTTGGAGTAACAAAAAGGATTCCTTCATTATAAAGTTCTTGATATAATTTTGAACTTTTGCCTATTATCATATTTAACAAAATTTCTATAGCTATATGTTTTTTTACCCTTTCATTTTCATCTGCTAATTTATCCTTTATTCCTATTGTAAATAAAGGTTGGCTTACATCCATTGTTTTTTCGATTTTTTCTTGAACTATTTCTTCTTTTTCATTTGGATATATTCTCTTAATTTCTCCATTTGCCTTCTTGTCAATTAATCTTTTTTTAATTTCTTTTAATAATTCATCTGGTTCAAAATCTCCACATATAACCATTGCCATATTTGAAGGATTATAAAATGTGTTGTAACATTTATATAATATATCTTTATCTATATGACTTATTGTTTCAATTGTTCCTGTTATATCTAATTTTACAGGATGTTCATAATACATTGCTTCTAATGCATTTAGATAAACTTTCCATTCTGGATAGTCATCATACATCATTATTTCTTGACCAATTATACCTTTTTCTTTTTCTACATTTTCATCAGTAAAATAAGGATGTTGAACATAGTCCATTAATTCATCTAAAGCTGGATAAAAGTTTTCTGTACATTCAAACAAATATGCTGTGTGATCATTTGTTGTATATGCATTTGCATC
>CAMEJH010000070.1 GCA_945919455.1 uncultured Clostridium sp.
AAAATAAAAGGCACTAAATTTAAATTAGTGCCAGTGTGACGAAGTCACTTTTTTTGTGTATTTAAAATGAAAATTAGTAAAAATAAACATTGATTTTTAATAGCAAAAAATGTATAATTATGTTGAAATAATAGACAAAAGAAAGGAATTGATATACATGAAAAAAAGAACAAGCATAATAGTTGCGTTAATAATAATAGCAGTAGCCTATGCTGTATTTAGTATTATAAGTTATGCAGGAAGTTCTACATTATATATAGGAATAAATGCAACACATAGTAATGGAGTTGGATATGGAATAGGTGATCCCAAAAATGCAGGAATGGAGATATGGAATTTAAGAAATTATGATTCTACAGACAGGGCTGATGAAAGTGCAAATCAAATTGATATATATTGTCTAAAAGCAGAATATGGACAAGGTTGGGAATCTGATATTGATAATATAGTAGAATATAATTTGACATATGATTTACAAAATGATAGAGAAAAATTATTGCAATTATTAGTAGATTCCGGAACAAATACAGCAAATGATGTAGTAAGTGGTATATTAGATGCAGAAAATGGATATTATAAAGAACTTTTATGGGTATTAGATAATGCTTATATATCAGGAAAATCAGACTTAACAAATTTGCTAGAAAGAATAGGAATAAAATATGATACAGAATATGATGTGTATTACTATGAACCATCAAGTGATTATGATTATTCAGAAAAAATAACGAATATTGAATACAATTATACATTAACAGAGACTGATGTGAAAGCTGTACAACAAGCAGTAATATGGTATTTTATGAATGCAATGTTAGATGGAAATACAACTTTAGATAGAACAGATACAAGTTCATGGCTAACAATAACAACAGATGGAACGACTTATACTAATTTATCAGATCTAACCAAATTTACTAGTTCAGAAGGACAAGATAGAGAAGATCAGGCAAATATTCTTTATAATTATTTAATAGATTCTGCTACAAATAATGCTTCAAATTATAATGAAGGAAATGGATATATTATTCAAGCGCCAGTAGAATTTGATAGCACAGGATTATCTACAAATGAAAGTGGACAATACGAAATAGGAATAAGTAAAAATGGAACAAATTATATAATAGGTCCAATAAAAATAAATAGGAATAATGAATTAGATTATAATTTAGAACTTAGATTAACAAATGAAAATGGACAAGAAATAAGTTCTTCTAATTATAGATTTACAAATAGTGTAGGAACTTCTTTAGGAGTAACAGACTTAAAAGATTTAGTTGGACAAGCAGAAGGATTCTATATAACAATTTCTAGACAAACTGCAAAAGAAGTGGGTATAGACATTAATATGTCATATAAAACAAATACTAAGCAGATATGGTTATCAGGAATTGAAAATGGAACAACATCAATAACATTGAATGCAGAACAACCAACAGTCGAAGTTGATGTAGATGAACAGGCACATACACAAAGCGTATCTTTAACAGCAATACCTGATGAGTTTGACTTAGCACTAAGAAAATATATTACACAAGTAAACGGAGTTGCAGTAGAAGACTCAAGAGTTCCATATATATCAACAGATACATTGCAAACAGGAACAACAGCCACTTATAACCATAGGAAAGATCCTGTATTAGTACAAAAAGGAGATATTGTTACATATAAAATAACAATATATAATGAGGGAAATAAAAATGGATATGCAACAGAAATAGTAGATCAATTACCAACAGGATTAAAATATACAGGAGGAAGTGTTGTAACATCAAATAAAAATACTTATAATGTAACTTATAATGAAACATCAAATAATGTAACATTTACTGCAAATACGAATACAGCATTAAATAAATATGCAACAAATTCATTAGATAGTGAAACACTAGAATTTACATGTGAAGTAACAGCAACTCCAGATACAAGTAATGACAAAATATTAACAAATGTTGCGTGGATAAGTGGAGCCTATGATTCAGATGATGGAAAAACAATTACTAATGTTGGAGATGATATAGATTCAAGACCACAAACGACACCAACAGTTGATAAAGACAGTATGGAAAATTACAAAGGAAATTCAAATAATAAGACAGATTTAACAGATAGTAATTATTTTTACGAAGGTGAACAAGATGATGACGATTTTGAAAAATTATTAATAGAACCCGAAACGACAGTAACAGTAACAAAAACATGGGAAGATAATGACAATCAAGATGGAATAAGACCAACATCAATAACAGTCAATTTATTAGCTGATGGAGTAGCAGTAGAAGGAAAAACAGCTACATTAAGTGAAGGGAATAATTGGACATATACATTTGATAGTTTACCATTAAAAGCAAATGGAACATCAATAACTTATGGAGTTTCTGAAACTTCAGATGTTACAGGATATGATGCAAGTATAAATGGTTTTACAATAACAAATACACATGTGCCAGAAACAACAGAAATATCAGTAGAAAAGAAATGGGAAGATAATAATGATCAGGATGGAATAAGACCAACTTCAGTAACAGTAAAACTACTAGCGGATGGAACAGAAACAGGCAAAAGTATAGACTTAAAAGATACAAATAGCTGGAAATATACATTTACAGATTTGGCAGTATATTCAAATGGAACAAAAATAACTTATACAGTGTCAGAAACAGGATTACCAGCTGACAATTCATATACCTCAGAAATAACAGGAAATGCAACAATAGGTTTTATAATAACAAATACACATGTGCCAGAAACAACAGAAATTTCAGTAGAAAAGAAATGGGAAGATAATAATGACCAGGATGGAATAAGACCAACTTCAGTAACAGTAAAACTATTAGCAGATGGAACGAATACAGGCAAAAGTATAGACTTAAAAGATACAAATAGCTGGAAATATACATTTACAGATTTGCCAGTATATTCAGATGGAGTAAAGATAACTTACACAATATCTGAATCAATAGTACCAGAAGGATATACTGCAGAAATTACTGGAGATGCACAAAATGGTTTTGTTGTAACTAATACACATATACCTGGAACAGTAAGTGTATCTGTAAACAAAGTATGGAATGACAAAAATGATCAAGATAAAATAAGACCAACAGAAGTGACAGTAAGATTATTAGCAAATGGAACAGTAGTTGCTGGAAAAGAAGTAACATTAAACACAACAAATAATTGGACATACACATTTACAGATTTACAAGAAAAAGAAAACGGAACAGCAATAAATTATGAAGTAGAAGAAGTAGATGTCCAAAATGGATATAGTGCAAAAGTAGAAGGAAACATGATTCAGGGCTATACAATAACTAATACACATAAAATATTTGACTTGGCTTTAAGAAAATATATAACAGCAGTAAATGGTACAAATGTAACAAACACAAGAGTACCAAGCATTTCAGAAAGTACATTAGAAACGGGTACAACTGCTACATATAATCACAAAAAAGATCCTGTAAAAGTATCAGAAAATGATATTGTTACTTATAAAATAGCAGTTTATAATGAAGGAGAAAAAACAGGTTATGCAAGTCAAATTGTAGATCAATTACCAACAGGTTTAGTATATGTACCTAATAGTACAGTAATTTCAAAAGATAGCTCAGGATCAAACAAAAATACATATACAGTAACATATGAACCAATATCAAATAAAATAACATTTGACATTGAAAACACAATAGAAAATCCAGCACAAGAATTGCAACCATATGAAAAAAATAATATAGATGTAGAAATAATAGAAATACAATGTAAAGTAGTAGCACAAGCAGATACATCTAATAGCAAAACATTAACAAATATCGCATGGATAGCTAGTGCATATGATACAGAAGATGATAAAGTTGCAAAAGATAGAGACTCTGAACCAGAAACTGTACCAAATGCAAATAAAGATAGCATGGAACACTACAAAGGTAATACAGGAAATAAAGATGATCTAACAGATAAGACATATTATTATGAAGGAGAACAGGATGATGATGACTTCGAAAAATTAGTACTAGAACCAGAAATAAGTATAACAGTAACAAAGACATGGGAAGATAATGAGAATCAAGATGGAGCAAGACCAAATTCAATAACAGTAAGTTTATTAGCAGATGGAGTAGCAGTAACGGGAAAAACAGCAATATTAAATGGAGAGAACAGCTGGACACATACATTTGCAGGTTTACCAAGAAAAGAAAATGGAGTAGATATTAATTACACAGTATCTGAACCTACTGTTCCTACAGGATATAGTACAGAAACAACAGGAACTATGGAAACAGGATTCACAATAACAAATACTTATGTGCCAGAAACACTAAATATTCCAGTAATAAAAGTATGGGAGGACAATGAGAATCAAGATGGAATTCGCCCTACAGAAGTAACTGTAAGCTTACTAGCAAATGGGACAGCAGTTGATGGAAAAACAATAACACTAAATGCAACAAATAATTGGACATATACATATAGAAATTTACCTAAAAAGGAAAATGGAACAAATATAAATTATACATTAGCAGAAGTAACTGTACCAACAGGATATAGTTCAGAAACAACAGGAAATATGACAAATGGATTTACAATAACAAATACACATATACCAGAAACAACAGAAATTTCAGTAGAAAAGAAATGGGAAGACAGCAACAATCAAGATGGAAAAAGACCAACACAGATAACAGTAACTTTATATGCGAATGGAGAAGAAGCTGAAGGAAAAGCGGTAACTTTAAGCTCAACAAATAGTTGGAAATATACATTTACAAACTTAGCTAAAAAAGATTCTGGAATAGACATAAACTATACAGTAGTAGAAACAGGAATACCAACAGGATACACTTCAGAAACAACAGGAAATATGACAGATGGATTTATAATTACAAATACATATATTCCAGAAACAAGGGATATATCAGTTAAGAAAGTATGGGAAGATAATGACAATCAAGATGGATTAAGACCAACTTCAATAGAACTAATCCTAAAAGCAGATGGAACAGAATCACAAAGAATAACATTAACAGGAGAAGGAAATGAATGGTCATATACATTTAATAGAGTGCCAAAATATTCAAACGGAACAGAAATAGATTATACAGTGCAGGAAAATGGTGTACCAGAAGGCTATACATCATTAACATCTGGAAGTATGTTAGTTGGATTTACAATAACAAATACATATACACCAGGAAAGACAAGTGTTAAAGTAAAGAAAGTATGGGAGGACAACAACAACCAAGATGGATTAAGACCAGATTCTGTAAGTGTAAGTTTACTTGCAGATGATGTAGTAGTTGAAGGAAAAACAATAGACTTAAATGAAGCAAATGGCTGGACATACATATTTACAGATTTACCAATTAAAAAAGATGGAGTAGATATTAAATATACTATAAAGGAAAATACAACAATAGAAGGATATACAACGATAATTACAAATGATAATGTAACAAGCACATCTGGAGAAATACAAACAACTTCAGCACCAGAATATACAATAATAAATACACATGAAACAGATACAATTAATATAACAGTAAACAAAGTATGGGATGATGAAAATAACAAAGATGGAACGAGACCAACATCAGTTGTAGTAAATATAAAAAATGGAGACACTATAGTAAGAACAGAAACATTAAGTAATGATAATAATTGGGAGTATACATTTGAAGATTTACCAACAAAATCAGATGGAATAGATATTAATTATGTATTAGAAGAAATAGAGCCAGAAGGATATACAGCAGATATAACAGAAAATAGTGCTAATAATTACACAATAAAAAATACACATGTTCCAAACAAAATATTTGATCTAGCACTAAGAAAATATATAATCAAAATAAATAATAATAAGTTAACAGACTTAGGATTAGTAACAAGAGCACCAAATATTTCAGAAAGTACATTACAAACAGGAAAAACAGCTAGTTACAGACACAAAAAAGATCCAGTAGAAGTAGAAACAAATGATATAATAACATATGCAATAACAATCTACAATGAAGGAGAAAAAGCGGGATATGCAAGTCAAATAATAGACCAATTACCAACAGGACTAATATATAACCCAAGTAGTACAATAGTATCAAAAGATATGACAGGAGCAGACAAAAACACATATACAGTAACATATGATACAACAACAAATAAAGTAACATTTGACATAGTAAACACAACAGAAGAACCAGCACAGGAATTACAACCATATGCAACAGGAAATTTAGATTACGAAACATTAGAAATAAAATGTAAAGTAATAAAAGAAGCAGAAGCAGGAAAAAAGAATATATTAACAAATGTAGCATGGATAAGTGGAGCATATGATACAGAAGAAAATAAAGTAGCAATAGATAGAGACTCTCAGCCAGAAACAAAGCCAAATGTAAATAAAGACAATATGGAAGACTATAAAGGAAATTCAGGGAATAAAACAGACTTAACAGATAATAACAATTTCTATGAAGGTGAACAAGATGATGATGATTTTGAAAAATTATATGTAAAAACATTTGACTTAAGTTTAAGAAAATTTGTATCACAAGTAAATGATAAAAAATTGGATAGAGAACCAGAAGTAGATGTAACACCATTGGTAAATAAAACAGATACAACAGCAATTTATAAACATTCTAAAATACCAGTATCACTAAAAGTAGGAGATACAGTAATATATACCATAAGAGCATATAACGAAGGAGAGATAGATGGATATGCAAACGAAGTAAAAGATTACTTACCACCATATTTAGAATATGTAGAAAATAGTACAATAAATAATAAATATGGATGGAGTATATCAGAAGATGGAAGAATAGCAACAACAACATATCTATCAACAAAAGAAATAAGTGCATTTGATGGAACTGAATTAGATTATGAAGATATACAAATAGAATGTAAAGTTTCAACAGAGGCAGAGCCAAAACAAAATATAACAAATATAGCAGAAATATCAGAATACAAATATGGAGACACAGTAGTACCAAAAGATATAGATTCAAGTTCAAACAATATAGATGAAAATTTACCAGAAGATAAAGACTTACCATACTACAAAAAAGAAGAACTAGATAAAACATATGTACCAGGAAATGAAGATGATGATGACTTTGAAAAAGTATATGTAA
>CAMEJH010000071.1 GCA_945919455.1 uncultured Clostridium sp.
ATGGTGGAATAGAAATCGTTTATACAGTAAACGAAAAAACAGTACCAACAGGATATACAAAAACAGTAGAAGGATTAACAGTAACAAATATACATGTACCTGCAAAAACAGAAGTAACAGTAACAAAAGCTTGGGTTGATGGAGATAATCAAGATGGAATAAGACCTAGAGCAGTAAGTATCAACTTATTAGCAAATGGAACATTAAAAGAAACAGTAAATGTAACAGTAGCAGAAGGATGGACACACACATTTGAAAACTTAGACCAAAAAGCTAATGGTGTAGATATTGTATATACAGTTGAAGAAAACTTAGTACCAGCAGGATATACTGAAACTGTAACAGGAACACAAGCAACAGGATATACAATAACAAATACACATCAAGTAGAAAAAACAAGTGTAAAAGTAAATAAAGTATGGTCTGATAACAATAATCAAGATGGAATTAGAACAAACTCAGTAAGTGTAAGCTTAATGAATGGAACAACAGTAGTAGATACTCAAAATTTGAGTGCAACAAATAACTGGGAATATACATTTGAAAACTTAAACAAGAGAGCTAATGGTCAAGTAATAAATTATACAGTAGTTGAAAATGACATTCCTCAAGGATATACATCATCAATAACAGGTGATAAAACAACAGGATATACAGTAACAAATACACATACACCTGCAACAACAGAAGTAACAGTAACAAAATCTTGGGCAGATAACAATAACCAAGACGGAATAAGACCAACAACAGTAAGTGTAAGTCTATTAGCAAATGAAGCAGTAAAAGAAACAGTAAATGTAACAGCTACAGAAAATTGGACATATACATTTAGAAATTTACCAGAAAAAGCAAATGGTCAAACAATTAATTATACAGTAGTTGAAAATAATGTAAAAACAGGATATGAAGCAGAAGTTACAGGAGATGCAACAAATGGATATACAATAACAAATACACACCAAGTAGAAAAAACAAGTGTAACTGTAACAAAATCTTGGGTAGATGGAAACAACCAAGATGGAATCAGAACAGATTCAGTAAGTGTAAGTTTAATGAATGGAACAACAGTAGTAGATACTCAAAGTTTAAATGCAGCAAATAACTGGACATATACATTCAGTAACTTAGATAAAAAAGCTTCAGGAACAGATATTGTTTATACTATAGTAGAAAATAATGTTCCAACTGGATATAGTGCAGAAGTAACAACAGATGCTTCAGTAACTAGTGGATATGGATATATAGTAACAAATACTCATATTCCAGAAGTAATTAGTATTCCTGTAACAAAGGTATGGGAAGACAATAATAATTACTATGATGCTAGAACATCAATCAGTGTAACATTAAAAGCAAATGATGTTACAAAACAAACTGTAACTATAACAGAAGCAGATGGTTGGACACATACATTTACAGATTTACCAAAATATCAAGCAGGAACAGAAATTAACTATACAATAACAGAAGCAGCTGTAACTGGATATCAAACAGCTATAACAGGAAATGCAACAGCTGGATTTACAATTACAAATAGATATAATAATGTAATAGTAAATAAGAAAACATTAACATCAACAACATCAGAAGATGTTGAAACAGCAGCAAAAGTAGATGTAGTATTTATATTAGATACATCAACAAGTATGCAAGGAAGCAATGCTACAAATATGGTTAATGCATTAAATGATGCAATGAAAACAATATTAAAAAATCCTAATAATAGAGTAGGTGTAGTAGGATATAGTGATAACTATTATGGAGATACAAATACAACAGTATTACTAGGACTAAAACATTACACTGCAAAAGGAAATGAAAATCAATATATCCAATTATCAGGTAGTGAAGATTCTACAAAATTAACAACAAATGTAAATGAATTAACAACACAAGCATCAAGATTAGTAAGAGGTGGAACATATACACAATCAGGAATAAGAGAAGCAGCAAATCTATTTACAGACAGTAACAATACTAATATAGCTGACAGAACACCGGTTGTAATATTATTAACAGATGGAGAACCTACAAGATATACTACAAGTTATTCAAATGTAGGAAATTATACAAATGGTGATGGTACATCTAATTCTATAACAGCAGACAGCGCATATTATACAATAATGTCAGCAAGATATTATAAAACACAAATAGATAATAAATATCCTGATGGAACAGCAAAATTCTTTACAATAGGAATTGGAATGGATGAAGATGATGCTTATCAAAATACATTATTAAATCCAACAGAAACAAATGTAACAAAATGTAAGAATTCAAGTAGTAATAAAGCTAGAGGACTATATAATAACTTAAATAATAATTATAAAACAAATGGTGGAACTAAATCAAGATTTAGCAATGACTTAAATTATTATTCTTATGCAGATGGAGCTTATTTAGGAAAAATGAATGAAACTAAGTTAAAAGAAATTTTAACAGAAATAACACAAAGCATAACAAAACACTATACAACAACAACAACATATACAACAAATATTAATGTAGATGTAGCAAAAATAGAACTTGAAAACTTAGATGTAAGTGAAAAGATTACGATAGTTTTAGACGGAGAATCTCAAGATTATACACTTGCTCAACTAGATGGAGTTGTAACATTAGAATCAGGAAAATATTATTTGAATCTAAAAGCATCAATGTTTGATAACATTAAAGAAATAGAAATAACTTATTATGAAACACCATCAAACACATAAACAAAAAGAGAATTTCGAAAGAAATTCTCTTTTTAAAACTAAAATTAGGGTCGGTTCCATTTTTGCGAAAAAACAGAACTGACCCTAATTTATGTTATTAATTTTTGAGTAAAATCCAAATTAGCTTTAGACTCATATTCATAACCTAAAGTATAAACATTAGTAGCCCAAATATCTTTTTCCATCATAAGCTTTAAATTCTTATTAGGTCCTTTATCAACAAACTTTTTAACAGATGAAACTAATTCTAGTCTACGATTCTTTTTAGAAATTTCACTAAGAATACCTTTACCTTTATCATTAAAACCTAAAATACGAATATAAGGCTTTGTTATATTCATAGAAACTTGCATATCCTTTTTGGTAATACCAAGAATAGCATATAGCAAAATACGTTGAATTCTAGTTTTTGTATATCTTTTAGTATCAACAATAGATAACAATTCAACCACACTATTACATTCATTAGCAGCAGATTTTATAGCAAATTCAAGACCTTCAGAAACATCAGGTAAATTTGCAATCTCATCTGTAGACATTTTTCTTAAAGTATATATAATTTCTTTATCAAATGCAGAAAGATTATTAACAACATTACCTTTTTTTATATTATCATTTAATATATTATATGAAGATTCAGGCATAACATTTTGTAATATTGATATATCATTAGACAAACATAAATTACGTATTGCTGATGCACTTGCAATTTTTGATGAACTAGATATAATATTATCATTATGTCCAGTACCTTCTCTTTTTACAGTAATAGGTTGAATATTACTTTTTTGGCGTTTTAAAGCTTTTAAATATTCTATTCCCAAAATATTATTAGGAGAAGAAAGTACATTGGCAAATCTACGAACATTATTTAAATACATCATTAAAGCTTTTTCTCTTGCCTTAGGGAAAGAAACTCCTTTAGAAAGCTCATGAGATAAAAGAGTTTTATATTCATCAGGTTCAGCACATAAAACATTTGCTACATCATTTAAAACTGATATATCATCAGATTCACTACCAAAAGAAATATAATCTACTATCCCTAAAGAATTTAAAATTTTAATAGCTCCAGATGCAAAATTTTCAGCACTAGAAATTGCATAAAGAGTTGGTAATTCAATAACTAAATCTACACCACTTTCAATAGCCATTTTGGCTTTAGACCATTTATCAACAATAGAGGGTTCACCTCTTTGGGTAAAATTTCCTGTCATTATAGCTATGGAATAATCTGAATGAGATATTTTTTTAGATTCATTTAAATGATGTAAGTGACCATTATGGAATGGATTATACTCAGATATAATTCCTAGTACGTTACTCATTAAAACCTCCTAAAATCTTGAAATATTATAAATTTATTGGTATAATCTTATCACAAAATATAAAAAAAACAAATAGGTATATGAAAAAAAGTTAAAATAATTTTATTTGGAGGTAAAAGTGGAAGAAAAAGTTATAATATATACAGATGGTGCGTGCTCTGGAAATCCTGGCCCAGGCGGATGGGGAGCAATATTAATGTATAAGGGAGTAAAAAAAGAAATTTCAGGTGGAATGAAAGAAACTACAAATAATATAATGGAGGTAACAGCTGTTATAGAAGCTTTAAAATGTTTAAAAGTTGAAAGTGATGTACAAGTTTATAGTGATAGTGCATATACAGTAAATGCGTTTAACCAAGGTTGGATTTATAATTGGATGAAAAAAGGTTGGAAAACTGCAAGCGGAGAACCTGTAAAAAATAAAGAATTATGGCAAGAATTATATAATTTGACTAAAAAACATAAAGTGGAATTTATAAAAGTAAAAGGACATAGTGATAATGAATTTAATAATAGATGTGATGAAATGGCGCGTGAAGCAATAAAAAATTTGAAATAAAATTATAATAATGATTTTTGTATAAAATTTCATAATTTGTATAAAATAATATAAATTTTATGCAAAGGGTGATAATATGAAAAAAAGATTATTTAGATGTATAGTTTTGTTGATTTTAGTAGTTACTTTTATAACTACATTATCATTACAATATAGTAAAGCAGATGCATTATCTAAATATGGTTCGAGGGGAAGCGAAGTTAGAACAATACAAGAAAAGCTAAAAAGATGGGGATATTATACTGGAAATGTTGATGGTATATATGGAAGTCAAACAGTAGCAGCGGTAAAAAGATTTCAACAAAAAAATGGATTAACAGTTGATGGAATAGCTGGTCCTCAAACTTTAAAAGCAATGGGAATAATGACAAGTTCATCTTCTAGCAGTAGCTCTTCTAATAATTCTTCAAATGTAAACTTATTAGCAAGAGTAATATATGGAGAAGCAAGAGGAGAACCATATGCAGGACAAGTTGCTGTTGGAGCTGTAATATTAAACAGAGTAAAAAGTAGTAAATTTCCTAATACAATTTCAGGAGTAGTATATCAAAGTGGTGCATTTGATGCAGTAGCAGATGGACAAGTAAATATGACACCAGATAGTACAGCTAAAAAGGCAGCACAAGATGCTTTAAATGGATGGGATCCATCATATGGAGCAATTTACTATTTTAATCCAAGTACTGCAACTAACAAATGGATCTGGTCAAGACCTATGACTGTAACAATAGGAAAACATAGATTTTGTAAATAAAAAAAGTAGCAAACATTTGAAATATGATGTATTTCAATTTGGTTTGCTATTTTTAATTTGACATTTTTAGTTATTTTACCGAATTAAAGAAAAAAATATTGCATAAAATGAAAAACTAATATATAATATGGGCAAAAAGAGAAAGGAAGATTCAAATGAAAATAAGACCAAAGAAAAATGAAAAAGCTATAACTTTAATAGCATTAGTAGTAACAATTGTAGTGTTATTAATACTTGCAGCAGTTAGCATATCAATGTTAGCTGGAGAAAATGGTGTAATAACACAAGCACAAAATTCCAAATTAGAAACAAGAGGAGGAGAGGTAGAAGAAAGAATTAATATTTGGAAAAACGAGAATAAACTTAATAAATATTCATATGTAGAAGTAAAAACAGAGAGAGATTTTATAAAAGATTTAAAAGATCAAAAACTAGTATTTGATAATGAAATAGATGAGGAAAATAAAATAATAAAAATAGGCACTAGAGAAATATATTATGGTTTAGAAGAGAGTGATCCAACAGCATTAAAATTTTTAGTTAATTCTGGAAATGATGGGATTGTAGTGTTACCGATATATAACTATTTTGGAGATCACCAAACAATCGACTGGGGAGATGGAATAGTTATTGATGAGATTGCAAGTAATGAAACAAAATTAGCAAGTAAAACAATATATTTGGCAGAAAGAAACCCAAATGGAATATCACATACTTATATAGAAAAAAATAAAGAATATATAGTAACTATAACTGGAATCTGTAGATTTATAGATACAGGATATCTGGATGTAACAAAAGAAAAAATAATAGAAATATTACAATGGGGAGAAACAGGATTAGAAACAATTTCTTTAAAAGAATGTACTAACTTGAGAAAAATAGCGAGTCCAAATGAAAATAGTTTTAAAAATGTAACAAGTTTTTATGAGACATTTTATAGTTGCACAGGGCTTACAAGTATACCAACAGATTTATTCGCAAATTGCCCAAATGTAACGAATTTTATGTATACATTTGCCGATTGTATAAATTTAACGGGTAATGCACCTGAATTATGGACAAGAGGGAATAATTCAGCAGAGAATTATTATAGAGGAGAGCCGGATGGAATGTGTTGCTTTTGGGGATGTGATCAATTGTCTAATTATGACATGATACCACATTACTGGAAATATGAAGACGAAGATGAATAATTTTAAATTTATATGAAAAGAAGAAAACTAAAAATTTTCTTCTTTTTTTGTATTATAGGAAAGTTCGATTTTTGTACTGATATAAGAATAAAAAAATAAGGCATC
>CAMEJH010000072.1 GCA_945919455.1 uncultured Clostridium sp.
AAAAGAAACAAAAGCAGTATTTACAGGAGACCTTGGAAATAATGATATACCATTATTGGACTCTCCTACAATGATAGAAAATTGTGACTATCTAGTTATGGAATCTACATATGGAAGCAGATTACATATGAGAAATGATGAAAAAGCAGAAATGTTTTTGGATATAGTATCAGAAACTATTGATAATGGAGGAACTGTAGTAATACCATCATTTGCTGTAGGTAGAACACAGGAAATTTTATATGAACTAAATAAAATAAAAGAAAAAAGAGATGACGAAGAATTTAGAAGAAAATATAAAACATTAATGAAAGTTCCGGTATATGTAGATAGTCCTTTAGCAATATCAGCTACAGAAATATTTAGACAAAATACAGATTTATTTGAAGATAAAATAAAAGAAGAAATGGAAAAGGGAGATAATCCTTTAGAATTCCCAGGGCTAAAATTTACACAAACAGCAGATGAATCAAAAGCATTAAATGAAAGCCATGAACCTGCAATAATAATATCTGCAAGTGGTATGTGTGATGTGGGAAGAATAAAACACCATCTAAAACATAACATATGGAATCCTAATAGCACTATTCTTTTTGTTGGATATCAAGCACCAGGAACACTTGGATATTCAATAGTAAATGGAGCAAAAAAGGTTACAATTTTTGGAGAAGAATTTGCTGTAAATGCAAGAATCGAATATATTGAAGGATATTCAGGACATGCAGACCAAGAATGGTTAATGAATTTTATTTATTCTTTTATAACAAAGCCAAAACATATATTTTTAGTACATGGAGAAGAAGAATCTCAAGAAGTGTTACGAAATAAAATATTAGAAGAAACAGGAATAGGGGTATCTATACCAGAATTTGGTGAAACATATGAGTTATGTGATGAATTAAAAATAGTAAATAAGATAAAAGCTAAAAAATCAAATTCAATAAAACAAGAAATTTTAAGAAGATTAGATAAATTACAGTATGAGATGAAAGATATGCAAGATTTTGTAAAACAAGATGTAGATGATGCATATTTAAGAGATGAAGACATGTTTAGAATTAATGAGAAAATAAAGGATTTAGAAAAACAAATTTTAAATATAATAGAAGGGTAATTTGGTCCCAGGCCTATTTTTTCCCTTTGGGCAATTTAGTCCCGGGTCTATTTTTTCCCATTAGCAATTAGGAGAGAGAAAGGAATTAAAAAATGGAAAAATACCTAAACGAAGCAATAATAGGAAATAAGAATATGCTAGTCACATTTTCTTCAAAGGGAGAAATGTTGCGTTTGTCATATCCAAACAAAGATAATAGACAATATTTAAAGTATTTTCATACAGGAGTAAAAATAAATGATTCTGATTTAATATATTTGCATGATGATGTAAATAACACTTACTTGCAATATTATGACACAGATACTAATATATTGAACACAGAAATTACTAATACATATTTTAATTTAAAAGTATTACAAACAGATTTTGCAGCAATAAAAGAAGATATCCTTATAAAGAAATATACTTTTATTAATGATGGAAATATAGAGTTAGATGTTAAATTTTTAATACATTCAGAATTACTATCTGATCAAAATAATTTTATAAGTGCAATGAAAATTGATACAGGAATGATACAATATGCTCATGATTTTTCTGTTGCAACATTTTCTAAAGAAAAGCTATTAAGTCATCAAATAAATGGAAGTCAGAATACTATACATTCAGCTGTAATTTATGACAAAGATTATATTGGAATGTCTAAAGAATCAAGCATAAGTTATGATATAGGAAAAATAAATCCTGGGGAAAAAAGAGAAATTGAAATTTGTATATATATAGATGAAAATAAAAAGACAATGCAAGCTGTTGAAGATGAAGTTGAGAGAATTAGAAAAATAGACTTTAGTAAGGAATATTCAAATGTAAAATCATACTGGAGAAAATATGTTAAAGAACACAATGGATTAGATTTAAAAGATCCAACAAATAGTTATGAAGAAAAAATACAAGATATATATAGAAGAAGTATCTTATTATTTCCATTACTTACAAATCAAACTACAGGAGGAATAATTGCTGCCCCAGAAATTGATGAAGATCTAACACAATGTGGAAGATATGCATATTGCTGGCCAAGAGATGCTGTTTTTATAACAAAAGCATTAGATATATTGAATATGACAAAAGAATCTGAAAAATTTTATAGTAATTTTTGTAGAATGACGCAAAGTAAAAATGGAATGTGGGAACAACGTTTTTTCACAGATGGAAAATTAGCTCCATGTTGGGGATACCAAATAGATGAAACAGCAAGTGTTGTATATGGAGTATATTCACATTATGAATATACCAAAAATGAAGAATTTTTAAAGATAAATTTACACATGTGTGAAAAAGCAATAGAATTTTTAAAGAAATATACAAGAGATTTAATTGATGGAACATGCATATATCATGTAAGTTATGACTTATGGGAAATGTATGAAGGAACTCATTTATATTCTTTAGCCAGTATATTTGCCGCATTTGATTCAATGATTAAAATATATAAAGTGTTAGGAAAAAATGTATCAGATTTTGAAAATAATAGATTAAAAGATGAAAAGATAAGTAAAAGTATAGATGAAATGTCAAAATTACAAATTGAAATCAAGAAATATATAGATGAAAACTTATATGATGATAATAGAAAATCTTATGTTAGAAATACAAGTGACAAAAGAATAGATATAAGCTTATTAGGCGCTATTGTTCCATTTAATTTATTTTCACCAAAAGAAAAGAGAGTTTTAAATACAGTGGATAATATAAATTTAACTCTTAGAACATATACAGGTGGATATCAAAGATTTGAGTATGATCATTATAGAAATGGAGCACCATGGGTAATAGCAAACTTATGGATGACATTGTATTACTTGGAAAATGGCGAGAAGAAAAAAGCAAAAGAAACATTTGACTTTGTTTTAAAAACAGCAGGTAAACACAGCTTTTTGGGTGAACAAATTGACAATAATACTTTAAAACCTAATTGGGTTATTGGGCTTGGCTGGTCTCATGCAATGTTTATTATAGTGCTTGAGAAGCTTGGAAATATTGGAAAATAAAAGGTTATATAGATGTTAATAAAATTAAATTCACATAATCTTAAACTATGAATATAATATACTAAAAATACTGGAGGAAATCATAATGAAAATCTTAAAAAAGACATTTGGAGTATGTTTAGTAGGATTAGGAATAGGAATATTACTAGTATTATTCCTTCCAATAGCAGGATGGTTATTTTTAATAGGCGTAATAGTAATATTAGTAGGAATATTATGGTTACTCTGCTAAAAAGGAGGTTTACATATGACTATTGTTGTAAAAAAAGTTCCAAAATGTTTAAGAGGAATAGTAAAATTATTATTTGGAATAAAAGATTAAATGAATAAAAATCAAAAAATAGCACATACCTTAAATAGAAGGAGAGGTGCTATTTTTATATGAGTAAAAAAGAAAAACAAACACATCCAGAAGTTGGAGAAGATGCAACACAATATGGAGAATTTATATCAACATATTTTGCATGGGTGCCATTACCAAAACAAAAAGAAAAGGCAGAAGAAATGAGTAAAATGACAAAGAAAAATAAAAAAACATAAAAAAAGGTCCGGCACAAATTTATAGAAAAAACGCAAAAAGAGAACCGACCCCAAATTACGATAGGAGGAAAAAGAATGATATATAAATTTACAAACAAAGCCAAAAAAGTAATAGAAATTGCAAATGATATTTCAGTAGAATTAGGGCACAATTATATAGGAACGGAACATATATTATATGGACTTGTAAAAGAAGGAGAAGGAATAGCAGCAAAAGTCTTGCTTAATAAAGGAATTACTGAAGATAAAGTTTTAAAAAAAATTGAAGAATTATTAGGAAGAGGAAAAGACATAAAAGAGTCTTTAGGATTTACACCAAGAACTAAAAAGGTATTAGAAAATGCATTTTTGGAGGCCAAAAGAATAGGTTACAATTTTATTGGAACAGAGCATTTGCTATTAGCAATAATGAAAGAAGAAAATTGTATAGCAGTCAGAATTATAACAGAGCTAAAAGTAGAAATTACAAAAATATATAATGAAATTGCAAAAGTAATAAATGAAGAAGAAACAGATCAAGAAGCTTCACAAGGTCCATTAAAAAGAGGAAGAGGAAGTTTTGCTGCAACTCCCACACTAAACCAATTTGGAGAAGATATAACAGAAAAAGCAGAAGAAGGAAAATTTGACAATATAGTTGGGAGAGATAAAGAAATTGAAAGAATAATACAAATATTATCACGAAGAACTAAAAATAATCCATGTTTAATAGGAGAACCAGGAGTAGGAAAAACTGCTATAGTAGAAGGATTAGCGGAAAAGATAGTAACTGAAGAAATACCAGAGAGTTTAAGGGAAAAAAGAATTGTAAGTATGGATATATCAGGAATGGTAGCTGGTGCTAAATATAGAGGAGATTTTGAAGAAAGAATAAAAAAAGCTATTTCAGAAGTAAAAAAAGTAGGAGATGTAATATTATTTATAGATGAAATACATACAATAGTTGGAGCAGGCGCTGCAGAAGGAGCGATTGATGCAGCTAATATTTTAAAACCATTGCTAGCAAGAGGAGAAATACAATTAATCGGAGCAACAACAATAGAAGAATATAGAAAATATATAGAAAAAGATTCTGCATTAGAAAGAAGATTTAGTCCTGTAGACATAGGTGAACCAACAGAAAAAGAAACAATACAAATTTTGAATGGAATAAGAGATAAATATGAAGCACACCATAATGTAAAAATAACTAATGAAGCAATAGAAAGTGCTGTTTCATTATCAACAAAATATATAACAGATAGATTTTTACCAGACAAAGCAATTGACTTAATTGATGAAGCGGCATCACAAGTAAGAATGAAAATATTTACAGAACCAGAAGAAATAAAAACATTACAAGAACAAATAGATATAATAATGAGAGAAAAAGAAGAAGCAATATATAATCAAAATTTTGAGAAAGCTGCAATAATAAGAGATAAAGAAAAAGAAATGAAGGATAATTTAGAAAAATTGCTTAATAATTGGAGAAAACAAAAAAATAAAGAGATAATTGAAATAACTGAAGACAATGTTTCAGATGTAGTATCTAGGTGGACTGGAATTCCAGTTCAAAAATTAAATCAAGATGAAAACGAAAAGTTAAAACATCTAGAAGAAAAACTACATGAAAGAGTAATAGGACAAAATGAAGCAGTAGAAGCTGTTGCAAAAGCAATAAGAAGGGGAAGAATAGGATTAAAAGATCCTAAAAGGCCAATAGGCTCATTCTTATTTTTAGGACCAACAGGAGTTGGAAAAACAGAACTTTCAAAGGCATTGGCAGAGATTTTATTTGATAATGAAAATGCAATGATAAGACTAGATATGTCAGAATATATGGAGGCACATTCGATTTCGAAATTAATTGGATCACCTCCAGGATATGTAGGATTTGACAATGGAGGACAATTAACTGAGAAAATAAGAAGAAAGCCATATTCTGTAATATTATTTGATGAAATAGAAAAAGCGCATCCAGATGTAATGAATATATTATTGCAAATATTAGAAGATGGACATTTAACAGATTCACAAGGTAGAGAAGTAAACTTTAAAAATACAATAATAATAATGACTTCTAATTTAGGAGCAAGACATATAACAGATAAAAAATCCTTAGGATTTGGAGGGTCAAATGACACAAAATCCAATAATGAAAAAAATGAATATGATGAAATAAAGTCAGAAGTCATGAAAGAATTAAAAAGAGAACTTAGACCAGAATTTATAAATAGAATAGATGAAATAATAGTTTTCCATAAATTAAATGATGATGAAATTACAAAAATTGCTAAGATGATGATAAAAGAAGTAGAACGCAGATTAAAAGAACAAAAATTTATAGTTACGATAGAACCAAGTGTTGCAGAAATGATAGTGAAAACAGGAATTGACAAGAGCTTTGGAGCAAGACCTTTAAGAAGAAAGATAAAAAATCTTGTAGAAGATAAAATATCAGAAGAAATATTAGAAGGAAATTTGAAAAAAAACCAAGAGGTAATATTAAATATAGATAAAGATAAGGTATTTATAGAAAATAAGATGTAAATGAAAGAGGATTTCCAAATTTGGATATCCTCTTAATGAAATATGAATTATTTATTTAATTTTAAAATTTCTTGTTTTGATAACCCTGTTATAGACATAATTTGTTCTATTTCCATTTTTTGCTTTAAAAGTTTTTGGGCTATTTCTATTTGCTTTTGTTTCATACCTTCTTTTAGACCTTTGTCCATTCCTTCTTTTAGACCTTTGCTCATACCTTCTTTCAAGCCTTTATCTATTCCTTCTTTTAGACCTTTGCTCATACCTTCTTTCAAGCCCTTATCCATTCCTTCTTTTAAGCCTTTTTCTTCTCCTCTTTTTCTTGCAGTTGCAAGTG
>CAMEJH010000073.1 GCA_945919455.1 uncultured Clostridium sp.
TTTCATTTTCTAAAATACCCATAATTGTTGAATCTCGCCAATTATCTTTTCCTAATACTTTTTCTTCATTTAATACATTACTTATTTTCTTGTATGATAAACCATTATAATACATATCAAATATTCTAATTACAATATCTTTAGTAGAATAGTCAATTACTAATTTTTTATCTTCTCTTTTATAACCTAATGGTGCAACATGGGGAATATGTCCATTTTTTATTGCACCTGCTAAACCTATTTTAGTTCTTTCGCTAGTTCTTTCAATTTCATTTTGGCTTACACTCATTAAAAGTCTTGAAATCATTTTGCCATTTGCACTTGTTGTATTTATTTCATCATTTACACAATCTAGGTAGGCATCATTCTCATCTAAGAATGTCATTAGATTTTCCCAGTCGTAAATACTTCTTGTTATTCTATCTAGTTTTAGAGCAACAATAGTATTTATCTTTTTAGCTTTAATATCATTTTTTAATCTTTCAAACTCTGGTCTATGATTACCAGTTTTAGCACTTATTCCAGCATCTGTATAATAGTCTATTATTTCATAACCTTTGAATTTACAAAAAGTTTCTAATCTTGCTTTTTGCTCTGGAAGACTAAAGCCTTCTCTAGCTTGATCTTCTATTGAAACTCTCATATACAATCCACAATTTTTCTTTTCTTCGTTCAATTTTCAAACCTCCAATCTAACAAAACTGACTAACAAATTCTAAGCATTAAAATGCAAGAATTTGTAACGTTCGCATAATTATCTTCTACATCAAGTCTATCGACTTTCCTAGAATATAAATAAAAAGAGACATCAAAGTACACGAGTACTACTGACATCTCTTAAATCCATTTATCATAAACTAAAATATAATAATGTAATATAATATAATATTTTCAAAGTACTCATAGTTATATAGCTCTTGACGGACAGCTATACATAATTTATTGTCTATATTATATCACGATTTCAAGAAATGTCAATTATTTACAATTACATATTTTTCAAATAATCTTCTAACTCTGATAATTTAATCTTTTTAGTTAAGTTAGAAATATAAACATCATTTGAATAATTGAAAACTAAAAAAGTAATGTTTTTAATTATCATTCTATGTGGCTCAATATATGTAAGATTAGTTTTTTCTAATTTTCTAATACTACCATTGATAAAAGTAGGAGTAACTTTTGAAAACTCACATATAAATTCTAGTCTTTGTTTTAGGCATTCCTCAAATTCTAGTTCTTGCTTAATTATCTTGACCATAAAAATAATCCTCCTTTCTGTTGGAAGATTTTTTCGCAAACAAAAAAATCAACCATTTTACTGATTGATTTTCATATCTATCTATTCTATAAAGTTCGAACAGATACGTCGTTGGAGCCACTAAGCAGAATCGAACTGCTGACCTACGGGTTACGAATCCGTTGCTCTACCAACTGAGCTATAGTGGCATTTAATACATAATACAAGATTTTATACAAAATTTCAAGTTTTTAGATAAATATTTTTTCAATTTTTATTTTCTAATTAATTATCATATGTTTTTATTATTAACCATTTATTCATCTTCTATTGAATTCAAAATATATTAATAGTATAATTAAATTCAAAGGAGATTTTATTATGAAACAAAAAACCAAAAAAGCTTTAATGCTTATATCAACTATATTTGTTTTAGTTATTGACTTAATTTATGCCTTTAACATTTATTCAGGTGTAATAAGTTTAGAGAATTTTAATAATGATATACCTATTTCTAAAAACTCACAAATAGGATTTCTAGCTCTTTGCTCAATTATTAATTTTATTTTAATATTTTTAATTTTAAGAAATCCATTACAAAATAAAAAGAAAATCATTATTCTAAATATTATTCAATTTTTATTTGGAAACATATTTAATATCATATCTGGTATATTCAATATAATTTTAGTTTCAACTAAAACTAAAGATGTTGAAAGTGAAATTAGAGAAAAAAAGGAATTGCCTGTATTAGAAGATATTACTAAGCACAAATGGTATACTTATTTTATGATATTTGTATTTCTATTTATAATTTGCTATACTCCTATAACAGATTTATTGCCAGAACCCCAAACTAAGATTTCTGCACTAATTCGTATAATTATTTTATATATTATACAAATATCGTTTTTAGTAGTTCCTATGTGTAATGAGTTAAAAAGAGACTTTATAGTTTTAAAAAATAATTTCAAATTATATTTATATAATATGTTACCTAGATTTGGTCTAATTTTAATAGCATATATGTTAACTAATTTGTCTCTAGTCTCTTTTGTTGGAAATATATCTACAAACCAATCTATTATAAGTCAATGGCCATTATATATTTCTGCTCCTATTGCAATTATCATTGCACCACTTACTGAAGAGCTTATGTTTAGAGGCTTTATGAAAAAATTCATTAAAAATAATACTTTATTTTTAATACTAAGTTCTATCATTTTTGGTGGTTTGCATGTAGTTGTAGCAAGTAATATTGAACAAATATTGTTTATCATTCCATATTCAATATTAGGTTTTGCTTTTTCGTTGAATTATGTAAGAACCAAAAATATTGCAAGTAATATTTTTCTACATAGCGCATGGAATTCTATTGCAATTGTAGCACTAATTATTAGTAAATTAATATAAAAAATAATTCCCTGATAACCTAAATTATCGGGGAATTATTTTTCCTCTTCTAAAAGTGTTTTCCTCTTCTTTTTGAATATGATTCAAAATATTCTTGAGCTTTTTCTATATCTGTTTTTGGTCTTTCTTCTTCGAAATTATCATCTGTATAAGTATGTGATACAGCTTTTTCTTGAGTGTATGATTGTTGCATGTCATCATCTTCTTCTGCTAATTCTTGGTGTTCTGCTAGAGCTCTATCTAATTCTTCTGCTCCTGGTAAATCAAAATCATCGTCTTCTCTATTTGCTAATTTTATTTTTATTATTGTTGCAACTATAATGATTACTATTAATGCAATTGCAACTCCTATTAATATCTTTTCTTTTAAGCCCCATGTAGAAGGTTTTGTCCAATCAACTCTTCCTACAATTTCGCTTTTACTTACATTTTTATTTACAATTATTTGATATGTTGCTGTTTCTTCTGTTTCACTATTGCTTACTAATATTGTAATAACATTCTCACCATCTTTTAACTCTTGATTTCCTATTATTTCTATTATTGCATCTGAATTATTAGATTTAGCTTCTATGTCTAAGGAACTTTTATCCTCTGTTAAATCTATTTTGTATTCATAAATACTAGGATCAAACTTTGGATTTAAAGTAATATTTTTTATCAGTAATGATGATAATGCTAATTCATTTTCTTCCTTTACTGTTGGTTCTGGTTCTTCTATTGTTGAAGCTGTTCTTGTTATTTCTAATTTATATGTTTTTTCTGTTCCATCTTCTGCGGTAACTTTTACTTCAACTGTATTTTTTCCTTCTTTTAATGATATATTACCTGTTCCTGTTATCTTTGCTTTTGAACTTACCGCTTCTGCATATACCTCTACTTCTTCTATATCATTTGGTACTTCTACACTATATGACATAGTATCCCTTTTAAATCCTGAAAAGTCGTATTCTTTTGGTCGTATTCCTAAATTGCTTAATCGTGCTTCTGATGATTTGTTTGCTGTTTCATCTGGCTCATCTGTTGTAGAAGAAGTTTTTCTTGTTATATTTAATGTGTATGTTTTTGTATTTCCAGCTTCTGCCGTTACTGTTACTGTTACTGTATTTGTTCCTTCTTTTAATGAGACATTTCCTGTTCCACTTATTTTAGCATTTGAATCTACTGCTTTTGCATATACATTTACTTTACTTACATTATTAGGAACTTCCACATTATATGTTGTTGTATCTCTTTTAAATCCTTTAAAATCATTTGGTGTTATTCCTAAATCTCTTAATCTTGCTTCTGTTGATTTTGTAGTTGTTGGCGGCTCAGGATCCGGAGTTACTTCTTTGGCTTTTACAGTTACATTTACTGTTTTTGCAGATAAGTTTAGATCTTCACCTGTACTAGCATCTGCAACAGTTACTGGTGTTACAGTTACTGTTGCTATGCCTTCTCCTTTTGTAGTACAATTAATTGTCACACTTGTATTTTCTATCCAAGGATTAGTATCTCCATTTATAGTAACATTAGAATTTCCTGTTATATTATATTTTCCAGTTAATCCTTTTCCGTTAATTGTGATATCAAAACTATCACCAACTGTTACTGAGCTTTTAGAAGCAGACACTGAAAATGACGCTGCTTCTACTTTATTTGAAAACAATATTATATTTAATAATATTACAAATATAAAAAATATAGTTGTTAATTTTATTTTTTTGTATTTCATTTGCATTTCTCCTTTATATTCCTATTGTACTACTTCCCATGATATAATTTTTAATAACAACATAATCTCCTGCTGTTATTTTTCCATCTTGGTTTACATCTGCTCCTAATTTATTATTTTCACTTATTGTTACAGTTCCCATGATATAATTTTTAACATTCACATAATCACCTGCTGTTATCTCTCCATCTCCATTAACATCACCAAGCACTGCAACAGTATAAGTATCATCAATTACACAACCTGTTGCTAGCTTAGCATCTAATGCTAAGATTTCACCTTTTGAATTTTTCGCTACAACATCTTTTCCTATTAAATCAACAAAATCTTTAACAGTTGCATTTGGTACCGTAATAACTTCATTACTTACAGTATCTATTTTTACTTTATCATTTTTTATAACTGTAGTAGTTCCGCTATCTCCTGAATCGTTCGGGATTTCAGGTTCTACAGGTTTTTCTTGTTCTATTGGAACTAAATATAATTTATATGTACTTTCTGTATCATAAGTTTCTCTTGCTGCATATCCTTTTGTTCCATCAGCTTTCATAACATAATCCCAATATGTTCCACCTACTTTTTCTGCACCTTTTACTAACCTTGTAACAATTTCATCTTTATATACCCAACCAACTGTTGTTGAACCATTTGGAGCATTTCTTAATCTTAATGAATTATTTACATTTACCTTTACTAGTTCTGTATTAGTTGGAGTTTGTGAATCTGTTGTTGCTGGTCTGCTACATGCTATTTGAGGCATATTTTTGTATACAGGAATTATAAAAGTATATTCACCATCTACAGAACCAACACTCTCAAATGTTCTTCTTAAAGTTGATCCTTCTGATTGTGCTGCCAATATGTTTTGCATATATTGATGCCAATATAAATTTCCATCTGAATTTTCAACATCAAATTTTTGGAAGTATAGTGTATTCTGTCCTTTTGCTATATAACTTTGAGCTATTATTTCAATTCCGCCTTCTATTGATTTTTCTAGTGTTGTCCATCCTTTAGATTGAGCTTTTTTTAGTCCATTTAATATTACTGTTTCTTTTCCATTGCCACTTGCTCCAATATTAAACACATTATAATATCCTACATACTGTCCATTGTATCCTGCTCCAGAAGATAGTACTGAGCCTCCTGTTCCTTGTTCTTGTAATATTCTAGCTACTATGTAATATGCATTTACATTATATTTTTTAGCAGATGATGTAATTGCCTCTATGTAAGAATCATTATTTAAAAATGTATTAGCTACCATCTTTTTAATTGTTTGAATATTACATTCACTATAACTCAATTCCATAAATTGAAATATGTCTGAATAATTTGCAGAATTTCTTGCATCCATCATATAAGCAATAGCAGATTCTGATGCACAATGCCATCTGCCACTATCATATGTATGGTCTTTTCCACATGCTTTACATATCCATTCTCCTGCATAATTACTATTATTAGCAGGCACTAAGTTTCTTGGAGAACTACCATGTCCAACATATTCGTTTGCTATTGCATCTGCCCATTCTATATCTGTATATAATATTTTAAAATTCCAATTTGGATGTGCTTTCTTCAGTTCTTGTAGCATTTCTTTTATTTGTGGATACATATTTGAGTCAATTGAATTTATGTCTGTAGTTGTTGTTTGATTTATAGCAAACGCTTTACTTCCCCATATAAGATTTAATATTATATATGATAAAATTAATATAAAAATTACTAATATTTTCTTTGAATTTATTTTCACTTTTTTGCACCTCTTTAGTTTTTTATTAACTTCATTTTTTCTCGTATTTCTTCGACAATAGTATATCATTTTTTACCAAATTAAGTCAACCTTAGACATCATTTTTTTTATTACATTTGTATTACAATTATAAATCAGATTTGTTACATAATCTTTTTGATTTATGTGTCAATAATTTTTAAAAATGTCATAAAAAAATATTGAAATTATTTTTTAAT
>CAMEJH010000074.1 GCA_945919455.1 uncultured Clostridium sp.
TTCATTATTTATTTTCCTCCTTTTTATTTAATACCCATTTATTGTTTGGATTTTCTTCCAATAACATTAGTGCTTGAAATTCATCAGATAGTAAGTCTTGTATTTGCTTATCTGTTAATTTAATAGTACCATTTGCTACCAATGTCGCAATTCCATGACAGAAAATCCACATTTTTGTATGAAAATCCTTTATATCTTCTTCTTTTAAATTTGCACTTATCTTTATTAATTTTTCAATTTCTTTGTAATCTTCTCCATCTTTTGCAACAAATGCATCAGGTGTTAAACCTGTATCAGTCATAAATAAAGTCTGAAATAATTTTTTTTCTTTTTTGGCAAATTTTATATAGTTTATTCCAACTTGTTTATATTGAGGTATTCCCTCTACCATATTATCTAATAAAAATTTATAAAAATATTGTTCAATTTTTTTGTATAATTCTTTTTGCATTTCTTCTACATTTTCAAATTGATAATATATTGGTCTGATTGAACATTTTAACTTGTTCGCTAATTCTCTATTACTTAACTTTTCTATTCCATATTGCCTTACAATTTCAAATGCAGCATTTAATATCATATCTTTTGAAATCCTGATTTTTGTTGGCATTATTATCTCCTCCTTTTTTGTATCTTACAGTATTGTATCACTTAGTACATTATTTGTATATAGTTTTTTTAAAAAACTATAAAAAATTTTACTTGCATTGCTTCTTTATATTAAATTTCTTAATATTTATTGATACAATCGGAATTAATACAACTATATAAGGAATTATATATCTTGATTTTGCTTCCCATATTAAATGGAATGCAAATCCTCCTATAAAAATAGTAATTAAAAACAGAACATCAATAGAAAGATTTTTTCTATTTTGTATTAAAACTATCAAACTACACATACATATTACGATCAATAATGCTTTTTGATAAAAGGTTAATGGTTTAATAATGTTTTCCATTGGTTCATTTTCTTTTACATTATTAGTTCTTACAGCTGAATATGTATTTTCGGTCCACATAGAAGCTATTTTCATAATATAGAAATTTAAAGTATAATCTATATTTTCTGAGAAATAAATTATTCTCTCTTTAATATCTTGGCTATATTTGTCTTTTATATTCTCAGGATTATTAATAGCCGCTTCTGCTATACTCTCATTATACCAACCATTTCCTCTTGGTGATTCCTCCATTCCCATAAGAAAATAACTGATACTTGGATAAGTTTTATTTTTGTCTAAATTGAATTTTGCAAAATAGTAATTCTTAATTAATGAAGCTGGCATAATTGAAATAGCTATATATGCCACAATCACCATTATATTTAGCACATTTTTCTTGCACTCTTTTGTGCTGAAATCTTTTAATAGATTTAATGCCAAATATATTACTGTGGCTATTATAAAAATTAAACTGTTCATTCTCATCATATATGCTACCATAGTAAAAATTGATGCAAATATAGGGTATTTTATATTTTGAGTTTCTGTATATTTCATCATAAAATAAACTGCAAACAAACATAGTGCTAGGCTTGGAATATCTCCATATATAAATGTTAACAGTATTGGTAATGATAGAAATGTTAGTATTAATGTTAATAATAATACTTTATTGGTTTTATATTTCTTTGATAATTGATTATTTATTTTATATAAAGCAATAACAATTGCTACATTTCCAATTATATTTAATATTCTCAGTACTTCCATTATGTCAAAATGGATCATACTAAAGAAAATACTATATGCAAATGCTAATGAAATCTGATGCGGATAAACTTGCATATATTCTTTTAAAGGAATTCCTAGATAAGTTAAATTAGGTAAAAATTCTTCAAAATTTCCTCTATAAAATGTTTGTGCTAAATTGCAAACATGTACGGAATCTCCCACAACTTTTGGATTTACTGCAAGCGCCCATATTATGTTGAATAATATGTATATTATTAGTGTTGTAATAAATAAATGTTTTCTAATTTTATGTTTCTTTTCAGAATCATCCTTGTATAAATTTTCATTAATTATTTTTGTTACAAAATATATTAATATCGCTAATACTACAACAAAAATAATATATATAAAATTGTTGAAAACAGTTGTAGTGCATTCTGATGCATCCAGTTCTGTTGTAAATATTAAATTTAAAATAAAAACTGTTGATAAAAATAATATTCCTATTAAATATATAACTTTTTTCAAATTATTTTTCTCCAATCTTTTTCCAATCTTTTGTACTATTAATATAATTTTGCTACCATATTTTTGTTAAGTAACAAATTTGATACATATTTTCCATCTTTAAAAGTTGCCCAATTATTAAATATGCAAGGTACATTTTTTGCTTTCTCTAATGAATCTATTTTCTCTATATTAATTTTGATATCATTTTCTTCTGCATATTCTTTTACTTCTTTTATACAATTATTTGTAAATGGACATTGAGGTGTATAATAAATTGTTAAATCCTTATTTTCTATTTTCATTTTTCTTACTGTTTCTCTAAATTTAGGTGTTTCATCTCCAAAGTTTAAAGATAGTAATTCATATTCTCCAATAGAATCTACAACTTTAAAGCCATATTTTTCAAAGAATTTCTTTTCTGATAAATAAGGTTTTTTCTTTTTAGATGAGATTGTGCAAATTCCACTTTTATTCTGTTTCTTGCTATCCTCGATTGCATATTCTAATAATTCTTTTCCATATCCATTTCCTTTAAAACTTCCAGCTACCCATAAGCAGTATATGTACATAAAATTATTTCCATCAATAGGACACCATGCTCTTTCCAATGGTGCATATTCAATAAATACTTTACCTTGTTCATTTAGCTTTCTAAATACATGCCCTTCTGCTATTCTGTTTTTTAACCATTCTTTTTTTAAAGCTACTCCTTCTTGATGTTTTTTATCTGCTATAGCACAACATAAATGTTCATTTTCTATATTATCAATACTTAAATTAATATATTCTTTCATATCTTTTCCCCCATTATTCTTCTATCTTTGATTTATAAATTGTAAGTTCTTAGTTAAATTTTATCTTCTTTTTACTAATATGCTCTTGTATTGCTTCTGATATAATTTTATGTCCTTCTTCATTTGGATGAATACCATCTTCACACAAAAATAAACTATAATCTTTTTGTTCTAAAAATTTTGATGTGATGTCAATTATTGAAACATTATTATTTATTGCTAATTTAAAGACTTCAATATTATATCTTTCGTGCCAATTAGTTAAAAAATATATATTATTATTCATCCATTTTAAAATATTTTCTTTATTCAAGTTTTTAGAAAGTTTATTAATATACCTTTATGCATCTATTGGTGGTAATGAAAGTAATACAGGTTTCTTATTTTTACTTTTTATCACTTGTATTATTTCTGTGTACATTTTCACAAATTCATTAACTTCGATATTAGGACTATGTTCTATATTTGGATTATCTGAAATTTCTTTCCATTTAAAATCGCAATCATTCCCTCCAAATTCTAATACTACATATTCTACATCAGGATTATCAAGCATACTTAAATTTTTTTCAAAACTTTTTTCTCCTATTGATATTGTACTTCCAAATTTTGCTTTATTTTCGATGACGACATTTAAAACATCTTCACATATATTTGAAAATCTATTTTTACATACTTTATATTTTTCATTTTCTAGTACTATGCCTTTTAATACAGAATCCCCAAATGCATATATTTCACTCATAAATGATACCTTCTTTCATATCATATAAAATTATTATAATTTATATTTATCTAAATAAACCTTATAGTTATTTACAATGATGCCATCTCTTTCTAATTTTAGATTATTATGAAGAATGTTGCCAACAACTCTTGCCAACTTTTTATTTGCCAAATATTTTACTATAAGTATCCTACCACAAAGATAATTAATTATCAACTAATTTTTCCAATCTCCACATATCATTTAAATCAATTTGTAATAAACTTTTGAGTTATAAATACCTTATCCAAAATATTTTTCTCAACCCCATTTATTATCATTTCTACAATACTACCCAATTTTTTCTCTATATACTCTTGCAATTGCTCATTATCTAATAGCAGTTCATTGTTTATTTCTTGGTATGCTTCATATATCTTTTGCTTTATTTCTATTTTTTCTTTATCTCTAAGCATTCCATAAATATCATCCAATTCATCTATAGAAATACTCAAATCTTTTATATCTCTTTTTGCTAATTTGCATCCAATCGTTTCTAATAACACAATTTCAAAAATATTAATAATTAGTTCTTTATAATCATGCGAATATCCATATAATAAATACTTTATTTTTTCTTCAGAAAATTTCTTATAAAATGTATTTTCTAAATATATTGAATTTAGATATTCCTGTATAAATTCAACTCCATCTAATTTACCAATTAAATTATTATATAATGGATAATCTGCTGTAATTTTAATATCTTGTGATTCAAAATCTAGATCATATATTTTTAAGAATCCTTGAATTCTACCAATAATTGTATCATTATAAGTATCATTTTCTATGTTCAGTTTGTTTTGTTTTACTTTGATATACATTAGTCTAATTATGTTTAGCATTCTATCTATCTTTTTTCTTCCTTCTTGATATGCTATTTTTAATCCTTTTTCTTGTATTTCTTTTAGGGCTTTATCTGGATTCTTGAATGTTTTTAAATAGATACTTATTGTGTAATTATTAGAATCTGATATGTCTTTTGCAGCTTCTTTTCTAATAGAACTACTATCACCACCATTATATTTATATATTTTTTCATCTAGCAGCTGCAAAGATTGCATTTGTAAATTTACTATATCATTTTCTGTAATCATTTGATTTTTATAAGCTTCTTCTATTAAAGTTTTAAAATAATTTCTTTCATCTAAGTTTTCTCTTTTTATTTTACATATGGCTTCAATCTCATTCACAATTTTCACCCTCTTCTATATAGTCTATAGGTTTTCCTCTTAGTAAATTTTCTCTCATTCTATACATAACTGTCCCTGATAAATATTCAAGATCTCCTTGGCAAATTTCATCAAAAGATTTTTTCATAAATTCTATTAACTCATCATCTGTAATTAGATCCATTGTTTCGTTTTTGCACTCATAAAATATCTCTATCAACTCATATAAGGTTTCAGCATAATTTTCTTGATTTATGTATGGTGAATCACAAAATTCTTTTATTAATTTATCTATTATTCCTTCTCTAAATTCAATTCTTCCCGTTTCTTTTAGAGTTTCTTTTCTTCTTTCTAAAATGTTGCTTATTTGATCATCTGATAGTACTAAGCCGTATTGTTTTGTAATTTCGTTACATTTTTTTATATCTGCAATTTCAATCTGTTTTCTTTTATTTATTATTTCTAAATAAGATTTTTTCCATTTTTTATCACCTCTTATTTTATATATCACATTATTAGTTCAAAAAACAGTCTTGAATTTTTGTCAATTTTGTGGTATAGTAGGTATAGTAAAAAATAAGAGAAATACTTGATTTTAATGGTATTTCTCCTTTTTCTTTTAAGTAATCATTGAACTTTCATAAATTTTATCTCTTTCTTTTTATTTCATATATAAATATTATAAATAATATTAAAAGAGAAGTACAACCCGTAATAACTGCTATCAAATCCATTGAATATTCTTCACCAGGTATATTATATTTGCTTCCTTCACCAATATATAATTCCTTAGTTGTTCCAAAATAATAATAAATATACATTGAGTGTCTATGCCATCCTTGACCTATCCCTATTTTTCTAATTCCGGTAGTTCTTATTCCTGAATCTTTTAATGTATCTTTTATAATTTCTCTATTTTCATTATTTACATTTATAAATCTTGCTTCAGTTATGATTATATTAAAACTCCATATCAAATTAAAAAGAGATATAATTAGTAATACTAAAATAATATATTTCTTATATTTCATCCTTTTTTATTTCTCCCGTATAAATTGTAAGTTATATGACTAAATTTCTTTTACTACTTTACAAGGATTTCCAACTGCTACTGTATTAGATGGAATATCTTTGTTTACTACACTTCCTGCGCCTATTACAACATTGTCTCCTATTGTTACACCTGGAAGTACAATAACATTACCTCCAATCCATACATTATTTCCAACTGTAATCGGCTTTGCATATTCTAACCCTTTATTTCTTATTTCATAATCTAATGGATGTCCTGCTGTATAAAATCCACAGTTTGGTGCTATAAACACATTATCTCCAAATTTTACTTTATTTGCATCTAGTATAATCAAATTATGATTTGAATAAAAATTTTCTCCAATTTCTATATTATAACCATAATCA
>CAMEJH010000075.1 GCA_945919455.1 uncultured Clostridium sp.
TACCTTTTCAAAAACTTCTTCTGAACTCATAACAAGTTCACCTCCTCCCAAGTGTTAAATGAGATATATTTCATTTAATATTTCATTTTCTATCTTTAACATTTATATTATATGTTTACACTTTTGTCAAGCATATTTATAATATTTTTTGTTTTTTGTACTGACCATTCAAATTATTGTTTGTTTTCAAATTCTTCAATCATTTTATCAACAGCTTTATTTTCAACAAACTTTTCTGCTTGTTTTATTGTAAATTCAAAAAGTATTTCATCACTGCTACCATGTGCTTTTACTACCGGTTTTTTTACTCCTAAAAATAATGCTCCACCATATGATTTATAATCCATAGTTTTTTTGAATCTGTTTATTGCTGGTAGACATGGAATTGTACATATCTTTGATATTATATTCTGTGTTAAACTTTCTGTCAATGTTTTTTTAACAAATTTTCCTAAACCTTCTGTTGTTTTTAAAAATACATTTCCAGTAAATCCATCTGTTACTATTGCATCTATTTTTCCAGAGAAGGCATCTCTTCCTTCAACATTTCCTACAAAGTTTATGTTTAATTCTTCTGATTTTTCTTTTAATAATTTATAGCTTTCTCTTACTAGTTCATTTCCTTTTGTTTCTTCTGTTCCTATATTTAATAACCCTATAGCTGGGTGTTCAATTCCAAATGTATTTCTTAAATATATTGTTGACATTTGCGCAAATTGTAATAAATTTATTGGCTTACAGTTTGTGTTTGAACCAGAATCTATTAGCAATAATTGACTTTTATATGCAGGCAATATTCCTGCTAATGCTGGTCTATCTATTCCTTTTATTCTTCCAACTAATAAAGTTGCTCCTGCTAATAATGCTCCTGAGTTTCCGGCAGATATAAATACATCTCCTTCTCCCTCTTTTAACATCTTGAACCCAACTACCATAGATGAATCTTTTTTATGTTTTATTGCAACTGTTGGTTGATCTTCCATTTCTATTGTTTCACTAGCATTTTTTACTTTTAATCTTGATGATATTTCTTCTATTTCTTTTCCATAAAATTCTTTAACTTTTTTTCTAATTATTTCTTCTTTTCCTATTAAAATAACTTCTGCTTTTATTTGATTTATTGCTTTTACTGCTCCTTTTATATTTGCGTCTGGTGCTTTATCTCCACCCATGGCATCTAGTAATATTTTCATGTTGCTTCCTCCTAATTTATGATTATTCAAGATGTTTATATTTTATTATTCTTTTATTAAAATTGCAATAGTTTTATAAGAAAAAATAACACTTATCTTTTGATAAGTGTTATCTTTCATTTTATTATTCGTATACTCTATCTTTAGCAATATCATCAGCTGTTACTGTTCCTTCTTCAACAGATAATGTAACTGTAGTATCTCCTTGTATATATTTTTTTACAAGTTTTGTTTCTTTATCTACATGAATTATAGAATTGTTTGCTTCTATAACATAACATCCATCTTTTATATTGATTGGTTTAAATATATTTTTCATTAATATTTGGTTTGTTATTTCACTCTTTTTTCCATTTTCATATAATAACAAATCTTTTTCATAATATCTTTCTTTATAAAAATCAGTATTACTTTCTGATTCTTTAGAATTTTCTAATGTTTTATCTACTGAAATACTTTCATTTGTGTTTGTATTACACCAACCTATATTATAAATTTCTTCATTCATATAAGTCTTAACTAAATAAATCCCCTCATTAAAATATACATCTTCTTTTATTGTTTTTGTAATCTCCATATTTAAATCATAGTTCTTTACTATATGATAATTTTTTACTGAGTTTTTAAAATTTTCATTACTATCATATATTCCATTTAAAATACTATAATTTCTGCATAAGTTAACTAAAAATAGTACTACGAATATTATTACTACTATAATAACAATATTTACTACATTTCTTTTCATAAAAATTCCCCCTTTATTATTATAAATGATTATATCAATATTTCTATATATTGTAAATAGAACAAGAAAATTTTTCCAAAAATTTTGTATATTGTATCAAAAAATAACACCTATCTTTGATAAGTGTTATCTTTATTTATCTATCTTCACCATCTTGTTCTGTTGCTTGTACTTCTGATGCAGCTACTGGCTCACCCTTTGCAACTTCTTCTGCTGGTTTTTCTACAGTTGCATCATCTTCTTTTCCTTGTTTTGCCATTTGTTCTACTTGCGCTCTAAATTCTGCAGCTCTGTCTGAGTTTTGTTGTTGATTTTGCTGAGATCTTGATTCATCTTGTTTTTCTCTTAAAGCTGCTCTTCTTTCTTCTTGTTCTCTCTTTAATTCTTCTATTTTTTTAGCATATTCTTCATCTAGTGCTGCTTCTTCTTCATCCTCTTTTGCATCTAATTCTTTATTTTGTTTTCTTTCTTCTCTATATAGTTTAGCTTCTTCAATCATATTATTGAAAAATTCTCCTATTCTTGAGAATATATTCATTTTTTGTTTGATAATTAAAGATTTTTCTTCTCTATTTAACCCTTTTTGATCTGCTTTATAATCTTCATTGCTATATTCTAAGTCTTCCTGTTCCTTAGCTAATTTATCTTCTAATTCTTGTAATTCTTTTCTTTTTTGTGCAACATTTTCTATTCTTTTAGCAGCTTGTTGTGTTTCTACTTTTTTACTTGATTTCATTTTATTGGCAAGTGCTTCAGGACCACCTATTTGCTCTACATATTTTTTTGGATACATAAAGTAAGGAGATTGAACATCATATTCTTCATTACCATTAATTTCTCTTTTTAACTGCATTATTTGTTCATTTAATCCTGCTATATTATCAACACCTGCAAGTTCTCTTTGTTCCTTTGATTTTTTTAATTCATCTCTTTTTGCTTGATAAGAATCTCTTATATTGTTTAGATCAATTTCTCTTTGAATTTTTGCAATTAACCTTTTTACTTGGAATGCTAATATGTGTTTTTTTAATGGACTTTCTTCTTTTTCCATTCTTTGTGTCAAGTTATCAATTTTTTCTAATAATTGTTTTGATTTTTCTGATAACTTTGTTTCTCCAGTTTTTTCCTCGTTTTTCACTTCTCCTTTTTCATTATCTCCTTTTGAATTCATTATTTCATCTAGTAATGAATCCATATTTCTTTGATTATATATTTCAGATTTCCATACATCATTATCTTTATATATTCTGTCCATAGTCTTTTCATCTTGACCTAACGCAGTTTTTGTGAGATTTAAATATCCTCTTATGTCTTCATCTGATATTCCTTCTTCTCTTGCTGATTCTATTACTTTTTTTAGTTTATCTTTAAATTCAGCCATGTTCTTTCCCCCTTTATTTATCTTCGCTTTCTAATTTTTTTAAAAGCTCATTTAATTTTCTTTTACATTTTATTAGTGTTTCCGTATCTACTCCTTTAAAGTCTTCATCTGTAAATTCTATTCCATAATCCTCAAATACAATTTTGTCTTCATTTTCTTCTTTCATAATATTCCTCCTTCTTTTGTTTCCGTTCAAAACTCTACTTTTTTATTATATAATATTTAGAAGATTTTGTCAAATTTTATGTAAATGTAACAAAAAAATAATATTTCTGAAATATTCTTGTAATATTAGTCAAAACAAAAAGAAGCCAATTTCTTGACTTCTTTATATATCATTCACGAATTATGCAAGTATTTCTGCTACAACTCCTGAACCAACTGTTCTTCCACCTTCACGAATAGCGAATCTTAATCCTTTTTCTATAGCGATTGGTGTAATTAATTCAATTGTCATGTTAACATTGTCACCTGGCATAACCATTTCTGTTCCAGCATCTAATTCGATAACACCTGTAACGTCTGTTGTTCTAAAGTAGAATTGTGGTCTATATCCATTAAAGAATGGAGTATGTCTTCCACCTTCTTCTTTAGTTAAAACGTATACTTGTGATGTGAATTTTGTATGTGGATTTATTGTTCCTGGTTTGCATAATACTTGACCTCTTTCGATGTCTTTTCTATCAATTCCTCTTAATAATGTTCCGATGTTATCTCCAGCTTCAGCTTGGTCTAATAATTTTCTGAACATTTCTACACCTGTAACAACTGTTTTCTTTCTTTCTTGTGATAGACCTATAATTTCAACTTCATCAGAAACTTTTACAATTCCTCTTTCTACTCTACCTGTAGCAACTGTTCCACGTCCTGTAATTGTGAAGACATCTTCTACTGGCATTAAGAATGGTTGATCTATTGGTCTTTCTGGTGTTGGGATATAGCTGTCAACTGCATCCATTAATTCTTTTATTGGAGCATATACTGGATCATTTGGATCTGTAGATGTGCTCTCTAATACTTTTAATGAAGATCCTTTTATAATTGGAATTTCGTCTCCTGGGAAATCATAGCTTGATAATAAGTCTCTAACTTCCATTTCAACTAATTCTAATAATTCTGGATCATCAACCATATCACATTTATTTAAGTAAACAACGATGTATTTTACACCTACTTGTCTAGCTAATAATATGTGTTCTCTTGTTTGTGGCATTGGTCCATCAGCAGCTGAAACTACTAATATAGCACCATCCATTTGTGCTGCACCTGTAATCATGTTCTTTACATAGTCAGCATGTCCTGGGCAGTCTACGTGTGCGTAGTGTCTATTTTCTGTTTCATATTCTACGTGAGCTGTGTTGATTGTAATTCCTCTTGCTTTTTCCTCTGGTGCTCCATCGATTTGATCATAAGCTGTATATTGAGCTTTACCTAATAATCCTAGGTATTTTGTGATAGCAGCTGTTGTTGTTGTTTTTCCATGGTCAACGTGTCCGATTGTACCAATGTTAACGTGTGGCTTTGTTCTTTCAAATTTTGCTTTTGCCATTTTAAATTTCCTCCTTTAATTTGTTGAGATTTCTCCCATTTTATTTTTTAAAATTTAATAACTTTTTTATGCACTTGCATTTTATAACATTTATGAGAAAAATGCAAGTGTTTTAATTAATTTTGTTATTTATAAACTATTCTTCTTTTTTAGCCCTTGAAGCAACTATAGCTTCAAATACTGATTTTGGAACTTCTTCGTAATGAGATGGTTCCATAGAGTATGTTCCTCTACCTTGTGTTTTAGAACGTAGGTCTGTAGCATAACCAAACATTTCTGATAATGGTATAAATGCTCTTATATCTTGCATTCCATCATTTGCTTCCATACCTTCCATTCTTCCACGTCTTGAGTTAATATCTCCTATAACATCTCCCATGTATTCTTCTGGAACTGTTATTTCTACTTTCATTATTGGCTCTAATATAACTGCTTTTGCTTGTTTACATCCTTCTTTGAATGCCATTGATGCAGCTATTTTAAATGCCATTTCTGATGAGTCAACTTCATGGTATGAACCATCTACTAATGATACTTTGAAGTCGATTACTGGATATCCAGCTAAGATACCGCTTTCTGCAGCTTCTCTCATTCCTTGTTCAATTGGTTTTATATATTCTTTTGGAACTGCTCCTCCAACGATTTTGCTTTCGAATTCAATTCCTTTTCCTGGTTCTAGTGGTTCCATTTCAAACCATACATCTCCGTATTGTCCTTTACCACCAGATTGACGAATAAATTTACCTTGAACTTTTACTTTATTTCTAATTGTTTCTTTGTAAGCAACTTGTGGTTTACCTACATTACATTCTACTTTGAATTCTCTTTTTAATCTATCTACAATTATGTCTAAGTGTAATTCACCCATACCTGCAATAATTGTTTGACCTGTTTCGTGATTTGTATAAGCTTTAAATGTTGGATCTTCTTCAGCTAATTTTGCTAAAGCAATTCCCATTTTTTCTTGAGCTGCTTTGTCTTTTGGCTCAATAGCTATATCAATAACTGGTTCAGGGAATTCCATAGATTCTAATATTACTGGGTGATTTTCATCGCATAGTGTATCACCTGTTGTAACATCTTTTAATCCTACTGCAGCTGCAATATCTCCAGAATATACTTTATCAATATCTTCTCTATGATTTGAGTGCATTTGTAGAATTCTTCCTACTCTTTCTTTTTTATCTTTATTAGCATTTAGTACACTTGAACCTGATTCTAGTGTTCCTGAATATACTCTAAAGAAACATAATTTTCCAACAAATGGGTCTGTAGCAATTTTAAATGCTAATGCTGCAAATGGTTCTGAATCAGAAGTTTTTCTTTCTACTTCATTTCCATCTAAGTCAACACCTTTAATGTGTGGTACATCTAGTGGTGATGGCATAAAGTCAACTATTGCATTTAATAATTCTTGTACACCTTTGTTTTTATATGAAGATCCAC
>CAMEJH010000076.1 GCA_945919455.1 uncultured Clostridium sp.
AGGCGACACCCGGATTCGGACCGGGGATCAGAGTTTTGCAGACTCGTGCCTTACCGCTTGGCTATGTCGCCGTATATTACTGCTTTAAGACTTTTGGAGCAGGTAGCGGGAATCGGACCCGCGAATCAACCTTGGCAAGGTTGCATTTTACCACTAAATTATACCTGCAAAATTTACATCAATAAGCTTTATTATAATAACAAAATAATTGAAATTTGTCAATAGCCTTACTGAAAAAATATAGATTCTAAATGATAAATATAACTAGAAAAAATATCATTTAAAAAATCCAAAGAGTTCTTTTTATTAATTGTGCTTGTATTTTTTATATTCAAAGTGATTATATTTTTACTATTTACACTAACTGTTAAATATCCAATAACTGAATTTGATGGCAATGGAGCTTTTAATTTAGTATCACAATATATATATATGCTAATATCATTAATATGATTACTATTAATAGGCAAAAAATCATAAGATAAATTATCTAGAGATATTTCAAGATCATTTGAAGTCCCTTTTTCGATTGTTAAATTTGAAAGATTACATAGTTTCCAATTATCAAATTCTGTTTGAATTTTTTCTTTAATATTAACAGACTCAAAATTATTAAATGCATATTCAATTAATTCTATACTATCTTTTGTTCTATCTTTTTTTGTATCAGCTCCAAGTACTATGCATATTAAATCTAAGTTATTTCTTTTAATAGAAGTAACAAGACATCTATTCGCACCATTTGTAAAACCAGTTTTTACTCCATACACTCCATCTAAACTACCAAGAAGTTCATTAGTATTTGATAAATTTTTAGGATGATTATTAATAGTTATTGTATAATTTTTTGTACTAACAAAGTTTCGAAATGTATCATTTTTAAGGGCGTAATTAGTAATTATTGCTAATTCATATGCTGTTGTATAATGTTCTTCATTATCTAATCCGTGTGGAGTAACAAAATGAGTTGAAGATAAATTTAATTCAGTACACTTTTTATTCATTAAGTCAGCAAAATCTAATATATTATTACCAACATGTTCTGCAAGGGCAACTGCTGCATCATTACCAGAACATAACATCAAACCATAAACCAGATCTCTTACAGAAATTTTATCATTTGTATGTAGACCAAGACGTGAACCACCTGTTCCCGCAGCTTTTGAAGAAATTGTAACAATGTCGTCTAGATTTGAATTTTCAATAACAACGATAGCTGTCATAATCTTTGTAGTTGAAGCCATTTTACGCTTTTCATTTTCATTTTTTTTAAATAAAATTGTGCCAGAATTTCTATCGTAAACTATAGCAGCCCTAGAGTTTATGGTAGGTTCTGTAATAATATCTGAAGAGGTGTTGATAAAAGAAGAAATATTATCAGATTTTTCAAATTCTTCATCATCTGCAAATACAGTATAATTACAAAAAAATGTAAAAATAAATATATAAATCAAGACCTTATAAATTCTATAGAAATTCACAACAAATCCTCCAAAAACTAAATCAGTAAAATATATGAAAATAAACTTAAAATATTACAATAAAATATTGATTTTATAGAGAAAAAGAAGTATAATAAATAATGTATGAAACTCTGAAAAAGAGAAAGGAATTGATAGAATGAAAAAGAAGATAGGTATAGTAATTATTGCAATAGTGGCGATAATATCATTTTTACTAAGTTATATTATAAGTTATGCTAATAATGGCTCAATATATGTAAATATAACAGAAACAGATTTAAATAATATTGGATATGGTATAGGTGATCCTAAAAATGGAGGAGCAGGTAAATATATATGGACATTAAGATCATATGATTCAAATAACATAGATGATTTAAGTAAAAAACAAAGAAATTTATACTGTATAAAGGCTGGATATGGTGATGCATGGAATCCTGTAAATAATGGAACAATAGTAGAATACAATTTATCATATGATTTCCAAGGTGATAGAGAAAATCTTTTGACATTACTAGAAAATGGTACTGGTGCAGCAAATGAACTAGTTTTAGATTTGCTATATACACAAGATGCATATTATAGAGAACTTTTATGGATTTTTGATAATATGTATATAGAAAATGAAACAAATAAGGATGACTTTTTAGCAAAAATTGGAATAAAAAAAGATGATGAAGGTTATTACAATGAAAATACAAATAAAGGATATGACTTTATATTAACAGATGCTGATATAAAAGCAGTACAAGCAGCAGCAATATGGCATTTTACAAATTATAAATTAGATGGAGAAAATGCATATAATCAAGAAGGAAAAAGTGAATGGCTAACAATAACAGAAGATGGTGCTAACTATAACAACTTATCTGAATTAACAAAATTTGTTAGTACAGAAGGAGAAGACAGAAATGAGCAAGCAACTTTATTATATGATTACTTAGTTCAACAAGCAACAGCAAATGCAGATAAATATACAGAAGAAAACGAGTATAAAATACAAAGTACATCTGCAAATGTAAATACAACAGGACTAACCCAAGATACAAATGGAATATATAATATTCAATCAAATAGAACTGGAGCAAATTACATAGTAGGACCAATAGTAATAGATGGAGATGCTAATTCAGATTTTCAAATATCAATGACACTAACAGATCAAGATGGAAACATAATAAGCCCATCAGCATATACATTTACAGATAACAACGGAACATCTTTAGGTAATGTGACTCTAAAAGATTTAGTAGGTAGAACGGGCGGATTTTATATTAGTATAGCAAGAAATTTAGCAGAAGAAGTAAACATACAAATAGACATTACACAAGAAACAATAAATAAAACATTATGGTTAGAAGGAACAGAAGATGCTGATAGTATAGATGTAGATTCTGAACAACCATTAGTTGAAGTAACAAGAGAAGAAAAAACATCAACAACAAAATTAAATGCTAAATTAAGAGAATTTGACTTAGCATTAAGAAAATATATAACACAAGTAAATGGTGTTGCAGTAACAGATACAAGGGTACCAAACATATCTACAAATACATTATTAACAGGAACAACAGCAACATATAATCATAGAAAAGATCCTGTAGCTGTTTTGGAAAATGATACAGTAACATATTCTATAACAGTTTATAATGAAGGAACTAAAGATGGATATGCAAAACAAATAATAGATCAATTACCAACAGGATTAATAAATTCTACAGAAAATTCTGCAACAATAGTTTCTAAGGATAAGAATGGAAATGATAAAAACTCATATACACTTACATATAATACAACATCAAATCAAATTACGTTTGATATTGTAGAAGGTCAGACAAAAAATTTATCAGCATATAGTCAAGAAAATGGATTAGACTATGAAACTATAACAATAAAATGTAAAGTATTACAGAAGGCAGATGAAAAAGTACAAAAAATATTAACAAATGTTGCATGGATAAGTGAAGCATATAATGCAGAAGATGACTTAACAATAGTTAACCAATCTAAAGCAGATAGAGATTCAGAGCCAGGAACAGCTCCAAGCGTAACTAAAGGAAATATGGAAAACTATATAGGAAAAACAACTAACAAAACAGACTTAACAGATAGTAATTATTACTATGAAGGTGAACAAGATGATGATGACTTTGAAAAATTAGTAATAAATCCTATACAGAAAAAATTTGACTTAGCTTTATTTAAACATATAGCAGCAATAAGTAAAGATCAAAATATAGAACCAGGTGAATATGTAACTGATACAGGAAACATAGATGGAACATATTTAAGAGCACCAGTAGTAACTAATATAGATTCTACTACAGGAAAAATAACATATAAAGAGGACGACAAAGCAGCACTAACAGTTGAACCAGGAGATTATGTTTTATATACAATAAGAGTATATAATGAAGGTGAAATTGATGGATATGCAAGTAAAATAAAAGACACATTACCTATAGGCTTAGAGTTTGTTACGGGAAATGAAGAATACAATGGAATATGGAATTTAGAAGGACTTGATTCTGATGGAAGACAAGTTATAACTACAACATGGTATGCAAAAGGACAAGGTGCAGAGTTGAATTCAGTAGAAGGAGATGCAAATTATACGGCAAACCTATTAAAAGCACTAAATCCAGAAGGAGCAATAAGTAATGAAAATCCTGATTACATAGATGCACAAGTTCTATGTAAAGTAGTAGAAAAATCAACATCTGACAGAGTTTTAGTAAACTATGCTCAAATTTCAGATGATAGTGATAAAGATGGAAACCCAGTAGATGATGTAGATTCTACACCAGACGAGTGGATAGATAGTGATGATGACCAAGATATTGAAAGAATAAAATTACAATGTTTTGACTTATCATTAAGAAAATTTATAACAGCAGTAAATGGAACAGAATTAAAGGATAGTGATGGAAAATATACAAGAGAACCAGTTGTAGATACAGCACCATTAAAAAATGGAACATCATCAACTGCAACATATACACATTCAAAGAAACCAGTAGCAATACAAGCAGGAGATAAGATAGTATATACAATAAGAGTGTATAATGAAGGAGACATAAATGGATATGCAAGTGAAGCAAAAGATTATTTACCACCATATTTAACTTATCTTGAAGATAGTGAAATAAATAATACTTATGGATGGAGTATATCAGAAGATGGAAGGATTGCTACAACTAAATACCTAGCAACTAAAGAATTAACAGCATTTGATGGAACTACAACTTTAGACTATGAAGATATTAAAATAGAATGTATTGTATCTGAAAATGCACCAATTAAAGAAAATGTAACAAATATAGCTGAAATTTCAGAATATACTTATAATGGAAATACAGTGCCAAAAGATGCAGATTCAATAGCAGACAATATGAAAGATGGAGGTTACTTACCAGAAGATAAAGATCTACCTTCATATAAAGATCAAGAAATAGACAAAACATATGTACCAGGAAATGAAGATGATGATGACTTTGAAAAAGTATATGTAAAAGAATTTGACTTAGCACTGAGAAAATTCATAACAGAGATACAAGGAAAAGAAGTAACAAGTAGAGTACCAGAAGTAAAATATGAAAATGGACAAATAAGATATGAACATTCAAAAGACGCAATAACAGTACATGTAGGAGATACAGTAATATATACAATAAGAATATACAACGAAGGAGAAATAGATGGATATGCAAGTGAGATAACAGATGATATCCCAGAATATCTAGAATATTTACCAGAAGAATCAACAAATGTAGACTATATGTGGAAAATGTATGATGAAAATGGAGAAGAAACTCAAGAATTAGAAGAAGCGGTAAAAGTAAAAACAGAATATCTATCAAAAGACAATAGTACAAATAATTTAATACAAGCATTTGATGGAAATATGTTATATTATAAAGATATAAAAATAGCATTTAAAGTAAAAGATCCAAATTCAAATACAATAATAATAACAAACCATGCACAAATCTCAGATGATACAGATGAAAACGGAAATCCAATAAAAGATAAAGACTCAGAAACAGACAAATGGAATGAAGGAGAAGATGATCAAGACATAGAAAATGTAAAAGTAGAATATTTTGATTTATCATTATTAAAATTTGTATCAAAAGTAATAGTAGTAGAAGATGGAAAAGAAACAATAACAGAAACAGGATATAATGGACATGAAGATCCAGAACCAGTAGTAAAAGTAGAACTTCATAGAAAGAAATTAAACCAAGTAACAGTAAAATTTGGATATGGAATAACAATAACAAATGAAGGAGACATCCCAGGATATGCAACAGAAATAACAGACTATGTACCAGAAGGACTAAAATTTGAAGCATCTGATAATCCAAACTGGACAGATGAAGGAAATAATGTAATATCAACAAAACAACTAGAAAATACATTATTACAACCAGGAGAAAGTAAAACAATAGAAGTAATACTAACATGGATAAATGGAAATGATAATTTAGCACTAAAAACAAATACAGCAGAAATATCAGAAGATAATAATGAATATGATGTACCAGATAGAGACTCTACACCAGATAATAAAAAAGAAGGAGAAGATGATATAGATATAGCAAAAGTAATATTATCAGTAGCAACAGGATCTGGAAAAACATATTTCACATTAACATTAGGATTATTAACCATAGTATTATTGGGAGTAGCAGCAATTAAGAAATTTGTTATTTAACCAAAAAGGACAGAAAACTAAAAAAGTTTTCTGTCCTTTTTTATTTAATAGGAAAAATCGAAGATTTTGACTATTAAATAAAAATTAAAGT
>CAMEJH010000077.1 GCA_945919455.1 uncultured Clostridium sp.
TTTTAAATTAAGACATTTTCCTAAATGATTTATTAAGACATTATCATAAATGAATTATACTATAAAAATAGGTGGAATGTAAAAACTTGACAAATTGCTCATTTAGAAGTATACTAGAATAGTATAAAAGGAGATAAATATGTCAGGAAATAATAGAAAATTATTTGATAACTTAGTATCCAGAACAAAAATTTATTTAGTAATAATATTTATATTATTGGCAATAGTTTCATACTTACAACCGATAATGATAATTCCATCAATAATAGTGTATGTGCTTATTTTAATATATACATATTTTGCTAATAACAAAAGAAAAAGCGAAATATCAGAACAATTGCAAGACTTAACACTAACAGTAGATTCTGCTGCAAAAAGCAGTTTAATAAATGCGCCATTTCCATTAGTAATACTAGAAACAGATGGAAATATTGTATGGAAAAGTTCAAAATTTATAACAGAATTTGCAAATATAGATATAAATAATTATATAAATGATTTAACAATGGATATAAAAGATGAAATAGAAAGAAATAAAGAAAAGAAAATAAAATCATTAGAAAGAGACCTAGAAATAAATAAGAAAAGATATAAAATACATGCAGAATTCGTAAAAACTAAAAAAAGTGAAAGAAAAAAAGTTGCCGAATACATGCTAATATTATATTTTATAGATGAAACAGAAAAATATGAATTAAAAAAAGAAAACGAAAACAAAAAAACATGTGTTGGAATAATAATGGTAGACAACTACGAAGAAGTAATGCAAAGAATAGATGCAGAGCAAAAAACACAATTAATGGCAAAAGTAGAAAGTAGCATATATGATTGGGTAAATGAAACCAATGGAATATTACTAAAAGAAGATAGAGACACATATGTGTATATATTTGAGCAAAGAAACTTAGAACAAATAAAAGAAAATAAATTTGCAATATTAGATACAATAAAAGATATAGTAAGAAAAGATAAAATACAACTAACATTAAGTATAGCCATTTCTAATGAAGGAGAAACAGACAAAGAAGTATATAAATCAGCAACAGCAGCTATGGATGTAATATTAGGTAGAGGTGGAGACCAAGCAGTAATAAGAGAAGACGGTAAATATCAATTCTTTGGCGGAAAAGCAGAAGAAGTTGAAAAAAGAACTAAAGTAAAAGCTAGAATAGTAGCGCATGCATTAGAAGAGCTAATGTCAGAATGTGAAAAAGTAGTTATAATGGGACACAAAAACCCTGATATAGATGCAATGGGAGCAGCTTTAGGAATTTACAGAATGGCAACATGTTTAAATAAGGAAGCATATATATTAACTAACAATGAATCAGCTTCAATAAAAGAATTTTTAGACAATATCCAAGAAGACTATAAAGATGTTTTTGTAAACAATGAAACAGTATTGTCAAAAGTAGATTCAGAAACATTGCTAGTAGTAGTAGATACACATAAAACTTCATATGTAGAACAACCGGAACTACTAAATAAAACAAATAAGATTGTAATTATAGATCATCATAGAAGAAGTGCAGACTTTATAGACCAAAGTATATTAACATTCCAAGAAGTATATGCATCATCTGCTTCAGAATTAGTTACAGAAATAATACAATATACTCAAACTGAAATAGAATTAAAAACAATCGAAGCCGAAAGTTTATACGCAGGTATAATGATGGATACTAAAAACTTTACATTCAAAACAGGAGTAAGAACATTTGAAGCAGCTGCATATTTGAGAAGATGTGGTGTAGACATAATAAAAGTAAAAAAATGGTTTCAAAGTGATTTAGAAAGTTATAACAAGATTGCAGAAATAGTAAAAAAATCAGAAATAATATATGAAACAATAGCAATATCTTCATATGATGTTATAGAAAAAGATACAGGTTTAATATGTGCAAAAGCAGCAGATGAATTATTAACAATAGGAAATATTACAGCATCATTTGTTTTAGGAACAAGTGAAAATAAGATTTGTATAAGTGGACGTTCAATAGGAGATATAAATGTTCAAGTAATTCTTGAAAAACTAGGAGGGGGCGGACATATAACTCTTGCCGGAGCACAATTAGAAAACAAGACAATAGAAGAAGCAAAACAGGAATTAATAGAAAAGATTAATGAATATTTTGCAGAAAAGGAGTAAATATGAAAGTTATATTAAAAGCAGACATAAAAGGAGTAGGAAAGAAAAATGAAGTTATAAATGCATCAGATGGATATGTACGTAATTTTCTATTTCCAAAAAATCTAGCAGTTGAAGCAAATGCTGAAAATTTGAGTAAATTACAAGCTCAAAAAGATTCAACACAATATAAAAAAGATTTAGAAAAAGAAGAAGCAAAAAAAATTGCCGAGAAAATGAAAAATATTATGGTAAGAATTAATGTAAAAACTGGGGAAAATGGCAAGATATTTGGTGGTGTATCAACCAAAGACATTGCTGAAAATTTAGAAGAGCAACATAATATTAAAATAGACAAAAAGAAAATAGACTTGAAAGAAACAATAAAAACATTAGGAGTCCATATAGTAGATATAAAATTATATGAGGGTGTTATAGGAAAAATAAAAATTGATGTAAGAGGATAAGAATAAATGGAGTTAGAAAAAATACCACCACACGATATAGATGCTGAGCAAGCAGTATTAGGGAGTATGCTAACTGATAAAGATGCAGTTATTGCAGCAATAGAAGTTTTAAAAGATGATGCATTTTATAGGGATGACAATAAAATAATATATCAAGCAATTTTAAACTTGTATAATAGATCTGAACCAATTGATATTATAACATTAAAAGATGAACTAGAATCAATGGACAAGTTTGAACAGGTTGGAGGATTTGAATATTTAGCAAACTTACCTGATAAAGTACCCACTACAGCAAATGTACAAAAATATATAAAGATAGTAGAAGAGAAATCTATACTAAGAAATTTAATAAAAACAGCAAATGAGATAATAGAATTGGGGTATAGTCCAACAGAAGATGTTGAAGATATAATGGATGGTGCAGAAAAAAAGATTTTTGATATTATGCAAAGCAAAAATCAAAAAGGATATACACCAATTAAAGATGTTTTAGTAGAAAGCTTTACAAAGCTAGAAGAACTTTATAATAGAAAACAACATATTACAGGTGTACCTACTGGATTTTCAGAGTTGGATTACAAAACTGCGGGTTTACATGGTTCAGAATTGATATTAGTGGCAGCTAGACCTGCTATGGGAAAAACAGCATTTGCACTAAATATAGCTACAAATGCAGCTTTACGAGGTAAAGCTCCTGTCGCAATATTTAGTTTAGAGATGTCAAAAGATCAATTAGTAAACAGAATCTTATGTAGTGAGGCCATGGTGGACAGTAACAAAGTTAGAACAGGAAAATTGGAAGAAGATGATTGGGTAAAACTTGCAGGTGCAATAGGACCACTATCTGAAGCTGATATTTATATAGATGATACGCCAGGAATTTCTGTAATGGAAATAAGAACTAAATGTAGGAAATTAAAAATGGAAAAAAATATAGGTCTTGTAGTAATAGACTATTTGCAGTTGGTCCAAGGAAGTAATAAAAGAAGTGGAAGTAGAGAACAAGAAATATCTGAAATAAGTAGATCTTTAAAAATACTTGCTAAAGAATTAAATGTTCCAGTAATTGCCTTATCACAATTATCAAGAGCTGTAGAACAAAGACCAGACCACAGACCTATGTTATCAGATTTACGTGAATCAGGTGCTATAGAACAAGATGCAGATATAGTTATGTTCTTATATAGAGATGACTATTATAATAAGGAAAGTGAGAAAAAAGATATTGCTGAAGTTATTATAGCAAAACAAAGAGGTGGTTCAACAGGAACAGTAGAATTATTGTGGATGGGAAATTATACAAAATTTGTAAATTTAGAGAAGAGATTTGATGATTAAAGTCGAAAAATATAAGAATTAGAAGATGAAAAGTTAAAGTTTTGATTGAAATTGTGAGTAAAAGGTGGTATAATATATATGTTTGCACAAGTGCAATATATATATATGGGAGGTCTAAATATGCCAACTGATGAAATGAAAGTTCTTCGGGAGAAATCGTTAATGGGGCTGAAGAACTTTCCTAAAGTACTGGAATCCCATTGGGATTTGGTAGAGTATCTGGAAAGCGTTTTCAAGTTTAAGAAGGAAAATAAGCCCTCGCAGATGTTGAAAGAATGGGAAGACCAGGATGTTTTGGAAAAGTTTTACTTCCTGGGATGGATGAGGTCGTGCATCAAAAAAATGGGAGTTACGAAGGCAATCAGATTTATTCTGCTCAGGGATAAGCAGAAAATTGAGGCTGCCCTGGCGACTATTTTGGACGGTGCTGAAGAGTCCGAACGTAAAGCTTTTACAGAGGGGGAAGATTCCATTAAGTAAGAATAAGTATTAAATTTTACTGAAAAGCTTTCCTAAAAAGTCACCTTTGCTTTTGCAAGGGTGACTTAGTTTTTTTAGAGAGGTAGAAATGAAAAATAAAGTATTAGAAACAATAAAAAAATATAATTTAATATTGGATGGAGATAAAGTAGTACTAGGAGTATCAGGAGGCCCTGATTCAATTTTTATGTTAGATATATTAAATAATATAAAAAATGAAAAACTCATAAATTTTGATATTGTTGTAGCTCATATAAATCATATGATAAGAGAAGATGCTATAGAAGATGAGAGATATGTTCAAGAATATTGTGCAAAACATACTATTGAATGTTTTGTAAAAAGAATAGATGTATTAGAAATTGCAAATAATAATAAAATAGGAACAGAAGAAGCTGGAAGAAATGCTAGATATGAATTTTTTAAAGAAGTAATGCAAAAAACTAATTCTAATAAAATAGGAATTGCACATAATAAAAATGATAAAGTAGAAACAATAATAATGCATTTACTTAGGGGAAGTGGAGTTTCTGGACTTAAAGGTATAGAACCTATTAGAGACAATATTTATATTAGACCAATAATAGAATGCGATAGACAAGAAATTGAACAATACTGTGCAGAAAAGAATTTACAACCTAGAATTGACAAAACGAACTTTGAAAATGAATATACAAGAAATAAAATTAGAAATATTGTTATTCCGTATATAAAAAAAGAATTTAATCCAAATATAATTGATACTATAAATAGATTGTCTGAAGTTATAGCTGAGGAAAATGATTATATGAATCAATTAGCAGAGCAAGCATACAATAAAATATTAGTAGATAAAAACAATGAACAAATAGTTTTAAAATTAAAAGAATTTAATAGCCAAGAAAGCGTAATAAAAAATCGATTGATTTTACTTACTATAAAACAATTAACAGGTTCAAGTCAAGGAATTGAAAAAATACATATACAAGATATTATAAAGTTATGCAGTAATAATATAGGAAATAAATTTTTAACACCTAATAAAAATATAAAAGTTTTGGTAAAAGATAAGAAGATATACTTTACATATCTAGGGTCTTCCTGTAGGTCTTGACCAATTTCAATATATATATATCAATTTTTTTAATTGTTAAAATATCATATAAGTGGAGTAGCCGTAGAAAAGCTTAAAAAATGTAACAAAAAGGACACAAAAAAGTCATAAAAAAACTATTGAAAAAAGAAAAAAGGTGTGTTATAGTTTCAATGTAATAATTATAAATAGGAGGACTTAAAATTGAAAAAGGGAATAAAAACATTAGCAATGTGGTTAATAATAGGAATTATAGTTGTAGTATTATTGTCATCTATAATGGAGAATAATAGTGCTAAAATGACTTATTCTGAATTAATAACAAGTATCGAAAATAGAGAAGTTGAAAATATAAAAATTTCATCTGATGGAAGTTTAGCTACTGTTAAACTTAAAAACTCTAAGTTAGAAAAAGAAGTAAGTATACCTAGTTTAGACAGCTTTATGACATATACTGAAGACTACCTAAAAACAGGGGAATTTACTTTAGAAGAGGAAAAAGAGTCAATATGGATTACAATATTTAGTTTAATTACTCCATTTGGGCTACTAATAATATTCTTTATATTCTGGTTTATGATGATGAGTACAGGGCAACAAGGTGGAAGCAAAACAATGTCATTTGGAAAAAGTAAAGCAAGACTTGTAAATGCAGGAGAAAAGAATAGAGTAACATTTGACGATGTTGCAGGTGTTGATGAAGAAAAAGAGGAACTACAAGAAATTGTAGAATTCTTAAAAAATCCAAAGAAATTTACAGACATGGGAGCAAGAATTCCAA
>CAMEJH010000078.1 GCA_945919455.1 uncultured Clostridium sp.
TTATTCAAGTTAAAAACATTTTTATTTTGTGAGTACTTGACAGGTACTAGTATCGTTGGGTTCCTTTTTTTAGATTGTATGATTAATATTGAAGCTTTTTTTTCATCATATACTTTGCCAAAAATTTCAACAAAAAAATTGTCAAAAAAACTTTACAAAAAAAGATAACTAATATAAAATAAAAGAGATAAAAAAGGGATAAAATAAAAAATACACGGAGGAAAAAAATGAAAGAGAAAAATGAATTAAGTTATAAAGACTTAAAAATGGTATGTGATAAAGATTTATTTCATTTCGAAACGACTCAAGATTTGGAACCAATAAATGATGGAATTGGTCAAGAAAGAGGAATAAAAGCATTAGAGTTTGGAATAAATGTAGATGTAAAAGGATATAATTTATACATTGAAGGACCAAGTGGAGTAGGAAAAACTATGTATACTAAGAACTACTTGGATAGTATTGCTCCAAAAAAGAAAGTTCCAAATGACTGGTGTTATATATATAATTTTCAAAATCCTAATGAGCCAATAGCAGTATCTTTACCAGCAGGACAAGGAAAAGAATTCAAAGAGAGCATGGACGGCTTTATTAAAGAAGTAAAAAAAGACATAAAAAAGACATTTAATGCAGATGATTTTGAAAAAGAAAAAGCATTAATTAAAAAAGAATTTGAAGAAAAAAGAGAAGTTGTAATGACAAAGCTAAATGAAGATTCTTTAAAACATGGATTCCAAGTTAAATCTGCTCAAAATGGAATATACATGATGCCTGTAATAGACGGAAAAGTTATTCCAGAAGAAGAATTTGAAAAATTAGAAGAAAAAATTAAACAAGAATATGAAGCTAAATCAGTAATAGTACAACAACAAATAATGGATGCAATAAGTCAAATAAAACAAATAGAAAGACAATCAGATAAGAAAGTATCTGAATGGCAATCAAATGTAGCACTATTAACAGTAAATGCACATATAAATTATATAAAATCAAAATACAAAAGAAATAAAAAAATAAATCAATTTTTAAATGATGTAAAACAAGATGTACTAGCAAATGTATCTTATTTCTTAGAAGAAGACAAACAACCAAATACACAGCAAATGCAACAACCACAAATGCAAAGAAAACAAGACCCTTGCTTAAACTATAGAGTTAATCTATTTATAGATAATAGCAACAAAGAAGGATGCCCAGTAATAATGGATTCAAACTATTCTTTCCAGAATCTATTTGGAAAATTAGAATATGAAAATTATTATGGAGCACTAAAAACAGATTTTACAATGCTAAAACCAGGATTAATGCATAAAGCAAATGGCGGATATATAATATTTCAAGCAAAAGATTTATTATCAAATGGTATTTGCTATGAAGAATTAAAAAGAGTATTAAGAATAAAAGAATTAAGTATAGACAATACAAATGATCAAAGGACATCTGTAGCAATGATATCATTAAAACCAGAGCCAATTCCACTAGATCTGAAAGTAATACTTATTGGAGATGCAAATATTTATCATACATTATTATCAATGGACTCTGATTTTAGAAAGTTATTTAAAATTAAAGTTGAGTTTGAAGAAACAGCTCCAATCAATGAAGAAAATGTAAATAAACTAGCAAGATTTATACACACATATTGTGAAAAAGAGGAATTGCCTCCATTAGATAAAACAGCAATGGCAAGAGTTGTAGAGTATGCTTCAAGACTAGCAGGAGATAATGAAAAAATATCAACTAGATTTACAGATATTGCACAAGTAATTGGAGAAGCAGGAACATGGGCTAAACTTGCAAAAACAAAAATTGTTACAGAAGAATTTATTAATAAAGCATTAACAGAAAGAGTAGAAAGAATTAAAAAATATGATGCTAAATATATGGAAATGATAAAAGAAAATACTCTTCTTATAAATACTACAGGTTCATTAGTTGGAGAACTAAATGGATTAACAGTTATGACAATAGGAGATTATACATTTGGAAAACCAGCTAAAATTACAGTAAACACATATACAGGAAAAGGTGGGGTAGTAAATATAGAAAGAGAAGTTGAACTTTCTGGTTCAACACATTCAAAAGGTGTATATATACTTTCTGGATATTTGGGAGAATTATTTGCACAAGATATTCCATTATGTTTAACTGCAAGCATTTGTTTTGAACAATTGTATAATGGAGTTGATGGAGATAGTGCATCAAGTACTGAGCTTTATGGATTACTTTCTAGCTTATCTGGAATTCCAATAAAACAATCAATTGCAGTAACTGGATCAGTAAACCAAAAAGGACAAATACAACCAATAGGTGGAGTAAACGAGAAAATAGAAGGATTTTTCCAAATTTGTAAAATGAGAGGTTTAGATGGAACTCATGGTGTAATGATACCTGTACAAAATGTAAACAATTTACAACTTTCAGATGATGTAGTAGAGGCAGTAAAGAATAAACAATTCCATATTTATGCGATATCAACAATTGAAGAAGGAATTGAGGTATTAACAGGTGTGCCAGCGGGTAAGAAAGATAAAGATGGGAAATTCCCAGCAGGAACTGTAAATTATTTAGTATATGAAAAACTAAAAAAATATGCAAAAGCATGTGAGAAATAAACAATAACATAAACAGGGGACCTTAAAATAGGCCCCCATCTTTTATATATTAATAACTTATTTTTTTCTGTATTCCTAAACCGTCACCTTCACAAACTAGAGTTTGAACTTTAGCATATTCCTTTTTTTCTAAAGCAGTTATTTTTAATGAGTCAATAAAATCAATTTTTCTATCTTGGACCATAGTTTGCTTAGGTGCTTCTAAAGTTTTTATATCTTCTTGTTTATTAAAAAGTTTTTTTACCAATAAAATAAATTTTTGTATAATACTCATCTTTCTTCAACCTCCTTAGCAACTATTTCACCAGAACTACTAGATAAATCTAAGTTCTCTTTTTCTTTCTCTTTAGTTTCCCATGGTCTGATTCCATTATGTTTATTTAAATCTTCATCATAACATTCAAATTGTTGCATAAATTCTTTTTGTTGCAATTCAGTAAATTGATTATCATCTTTTCTAGCAAAATAGAATTTTTGACCTAATCCATCAGAATCAATATAGACATATAAAACTGGTCTTTTTTCAGCATCTTTTCTATCATATACTCTATTTATAACACATTTGTTAAATTGTAAATTTTCATTACTTAAAAGAAGATTTATCAGGCTCATACTTGAATTTTGGCAAGTAGCAAAATCTGGGCAAGCTTGATAAAGCAATTTAAATTGACTTTCAATATTTTTACTTGGTTCATTTGCATAAAGTTGATGTAATGCCTGTGAATTTTCAACTACAGGTTTAATTAGAAATTGTCCATCTTTATCTGTTAAGCCAACACTTTTAAATAACTGCCTTAAACTAGCATCATCTAAATCTAAAGTAGCGTCTGATAATTCTTTATCATTTTTATGACAGTTATGGTCTATGCCTTCTGCATCAATGTCATTTTTTCTTGCGTGTGCGTAACTCATGCAAAAATTATCAGGTCTTCCGCCAAGCTTGTATCTAGTTAAATCCCAAGTAGGGTCTATTATAGTATTTCCTTTCGCAGTCTCTCCATTAGAAAGAGGAAGCTCAATATCTTCAATTTTTAAAAATGCATGATTACCACCGCTTATAATTTTACTTTCTATTCCAACTCTACTAAATATATATTTTTCAACATTTGCTATACCATTACATATACCATAACCTGAACTAATTATTTTCCATAATGCTCTACAGTCTCTTGTATCAAAGACCTCTGTATCAAAATCTGGACTATAACTAATTTTTTTACCTATTGCATTATCTATTACTGCCATTTTTTGTGCTTTAGAATACTCCGGTTTTAAATTATCAATTATCGAACTTATCCATTCTTCTGCAGTTTTGTATTCGCTAGTGGTTGAATAACATTCTAAAACGTCATTTATAGTATTATATATTTTTGAATTAGGGCAAATATCACATAATTGCATAAGTTTAGACCTTTGGTCTTTACTAAATCCCTGAGGATTTATCAAAAGCAAATTATCTAAACCACGGTAATCTTCCATATCTTTTTCAAAATCAAATAAAATACCTCGTTCATCTCCTGTTTTTTGCATACTAATTGCGGACAGGTATTCTTTAGGAAAATTAGTAGTATCAATGCTCTGTTTGACTTCTGGATCTAGCATTGCTAGAACTTCTCGTTTTTCGTTAAATGTCAAATTAAGCTCTTCTAATCTATCTACAACCTCTTTTTGCAAATCAATATTTAAACTTTTTACAATTTCATAAGGTGAAATTGCATTTGCACTACAAAATTCTTTGTTTTCAATAAAAAACTTACTTAAAGAATCGACATCTAATGAACTCAATATTATTAGAATATCATATTTTTTAAAGCTTTTTTCCTGTAATATAAAGTCTAGTTTTGTTGAATTACTAAAAGTAGATACAATATCAACTATTTGATGCACTTCAAATGGATAGATTGATAATAATTCTTGCTTGACTTTTTCGTCTGACAAATCTTTTACTATACCTGCGATTTGCCAGTCAGTCAAATGCAATTTGTCTGTAGTCAAAGTTTTGTCTGTTAATACTTGCGATTTTGCAGAATCGCCTAAACTATCCAGTATTTCTTTTAAATGAAAATCTTCTATTTGATGCTTTTGTATAAACTCTTGATTATATAAAATTTGTGTTTTTCCATTATCATCTAATTTTTTTATGAGATCCATTATTTGATAATTTTGCAAATTACCAGAAATACCATCATTAAACAGAACTTGTTGTAATGTATTTGGATTAGAAATAAGCCCAATAATACCAAACTTTATCCAATCCTCAAAATTTTGAAAGTGTGAATAATCAAATAATTTTAATTTTTCTTCATCACTTAAAAAATCACTAATGATATCTAAAAAATCTTTTACAGTAAGATCATATTGATTTAATGTTTTTGGATCTGCTAAAATATTAAATTTATCCTTTGTTTGTTCTAATAGTTTTCTTAAATCTTGAGAGTCCATTATTCCTCCTTAGTGTTTTCTGTAATTTATATTATCATATATTTATAAAAAAAGAAACTATTTTTAGTTGAAAAACATAAAAAAATATATTAAAATAAACTATGAAAGAGAGGCTATTATGAAAGAACAAGAATACAAACTAGAAAATATAAATTCATTTGAATTAGCAGATATATTTGACTGTGGACAATGTTTTAGATGGAATAAGCAAGATGATGGAAGCTATACAGGTGTATTTAAAGGAAATGTAATGAATGTGCAAAAACAAGGAAATACAGTGACTTTCAAAGGAATATGTGATGGTAATATAAAAGAAGTTGTTACAGATTATTTTGATTTAAATCGTAATTATGAAGAAATAAAAGAACAACTATCAAAAATAGATGAAAATGTAAAAACAAGTATTGAATATGGAAAAGGAATAAGAATATTAAATCAAGACTTATGGGAAATGATAATATCTTATATAATTTCTGCAAATAACAATATTCCAAGGATAAAAGGAATAATCGAAAGACTATCAAAAGCATATGGTAAAGAAATAGAATGGAATGGACAAAAATATTATACATTTCCAACAGTAGAAGAACTAAAAGATGTGACGGTAGAAGATTATAGAAAATTAGGAACAGGATTTAGGGATATTCGTTTATATGAAACAGTACATATGATTCTAAACAAAAAAGTAGATTTAGAGCAAATGCATAATAATCCTAATACATTAGAAGTAAGAGAACAACTTTTAACATTATCAGGAGTAGGTCCAAAAGTTGCAGATTGTATTTTACTATTTTCAAGCTTAAAACGTTTTGAAGTATTTCCAATAGATGTATGGGTTAGAAGAGTAATGAATGAATTATATATAAAAAACGAAGATGAAACAAAGGTTAACAAAAGAGAAATTGAAAAGCTAGCTCAAGAAAAATTTGGAAACCTAGCAGGAATTGCACAACAATATCTTTTTTATTGGAAAAGAGAGGCATAAGATACTAGTACCTGTCAAGTACTCACAAAATAAAAATGTTTTTAACTTGAATAA
>CAMEJH010000079.1 GCA_945919455.1 uncultured Clostridium sp.
GATGTAGCCACATTCAGTTTCAACGCTAAAATTCATGCTCAATTATTATATAACGTTTTTGTTGGTATGTCAATACTTTTTTGGGATTTTTTACTATTTTAAATCAATCAAAATTTCTTTTCCTTTTTCCAATTTAAGTTTTTTATATTTTACACCACATTCATCAAGTAATCTTCTAGAAGCAATATTGTTTTCAGAATCTGCATATTTATCTGATAAGAATATAACTTCTTTAATTCCTGATTGTATTATTATTTTAGCACATTCATTGCATGGAAATAAATCTACATATATTTTAGCATTTTCTAAATCCTTTTTGCTTCCTCTGTAATTTAAGATTGCATTCATTTCTGCATGGCAAACATATGGGTATTTCGTTTCTAATGTTTCTCCATCCCTTCCCCATGGAAATTTTTCATCATCAAACCCATTAGGAGCACCATTATATCCAATTGATAAAATTCTATTATCATTACTTACAATACATGCTCCAACTTGAGTATTTGGATCTTTACTTCTCATTGCAGATAATTTTGCGATCGACATAAAATATTCATCCCAACTTATATAATCTCTTCTTTTTTTATTTTCTCCCATAATTATTACTCCTTTTTCTATATTAAAAGGCTATATAAGTCTTCCTTAAATAGCCCTTTTTTTATTATTCTTCATTTTTTCTTACTACATATAATATTGCAAGTATATATGTTATTATTACTAATGCTGGTGTAATTCTTCCAACAGGTATTCTTGTAATTGCAATAATGCTTAGTAATAAAAGTTCTAAGATAATTGGAATTAAAATTGTTATTGCTATAACTTTTAATATTCCTTTTTTATAGTATCTTACTAACATATATATTAATACTAATATTCCTGAAATACTAAATGGTAAAATATATTTTTTATACATGTCTGATAATTTTGTAGCAGGAATATCTTTTACTTTTGTATCTTCTACTGTTTGTTTAAATTCATAATTTTCTTTTATTTTATTTACTAGATCATTTTTTTGTTCTTCTGATATGCTTTTTGCTCTTATTGTAACCATATCTTCATATATCTCAACAGTCTCAATCATATTATTTCTTCCAAGTACTTCATTAGCTATATTTTTGATTTTATTTCTATCAACTTCTTGTTCTACATAAACATCTATGCTTTGAGATTGTGAATATTTTAATTCTTTATTGAATCCCATCACTATAGTTACTATTATTCCTGCAATTATTATTATTGTAATTATTGCAATAATACAAATTTTCTTGTTTTTTTCTGTTAATTGTTTCATTTATAATGCCTCCTATTTATTCTCTCTTAATTTCAATAAAGCTTTTGTTACTGTTATATTATATACTGCAATTAATATTAATCCCCAGAACATTACCATTCCAAAGCTACTTAGGTTTGTCCAACCTGAGAAGCAGAATGTTATTGCTATAATCATAATTGGAATTAATTTTAGGAATATGTCTTTGTATGTATTATTTATAGACTCATCTACTAGGTTTACTTTTTGTATTTTACTTAATATAGATTGATTTAACTTCAAGTTAATAGCTATTACTAATATTACAGCACAAATTCCTTCTATTGATATTAATACATTTGTGTATCTTAATAAAAGTGAATATAATGATATAAATCCGATACAAGAAATGCTGCTTAATATTCCTGATAATTTATATTTTACTGATAATATTATAAATATAACTATTATTATTGCTAAAACTACTAAAGCAAAATATAATAATTCTTTTTCTGTTATATCTGAGTATACATATCTATTTGCTTCAATTTCATATTCAATTGGATATTTTCCTGCATTTATTAACATTGCTAATTCTGCTGCTTTTGCAGAATTATTATTTATAGATGTTTCATTAGATGTCTCTCCACCAATATTTACTGTTAATATATTTTTATCTATTTTAGAAATATCATATTCTGAATCTGCTATTGTTAATACTGCAATCTTTTTTTCTGTACTAATTTCATCTTTATTTTCTGTTGTTTCAACATTTTCTGTATCTTCTTGATTTTCTACATTTGCCTCGTCAATGTTCTCCTGATTTTCAGTATCTGTTTCTTCAGCGTTTTCTTTGTTTTGTTCTTCTTCTATCTCGTCAATTTCATTTGAAAGTATTGCATAATCTTTTGAAATTTCTTGTATTTTTGCTTGTCCATCTTTAGTCAATTGTAATTCTAAATATATTTGATATTTTCCTTCAGAATTAGTTTTGTATCCGTATTTTGCTTTTTTTACCATTGAGTCACTTAATAGTTCTGTATCTGTATCTTTTTCTTTCATTTGAACCTTTCCAGAAGCAATTAAATAATATGCATAAGAATCTGTATTATCATTTTCTGATAATTCTACTCTTATTGTTCCATTTTGTTTATCTAAAGATATAGTATAATCCTCTGCTTTAAGAGCTTTTAACCTATTTTCTATAGTTTTCTTTACAGTTTCATAATTTTCTTCTGTTAATATCTCTGGATTTTGTTCTATTTTGTTTTCTTCATCTCCATCTGATACTTTTATTTCAATTACTCTTCCTCCATAAATTTCTCTTCCAAGAGAATAATCTTTTACTTTATTTTCCATTCTATTTTGTGTTTTTAAGTAAATTCCACCAAAAGCTACTAAAGTTACTAGTACTATTGCTAAAATTATAGTTATTATTTTTACCTTCTTCATTTTTGCTTCCATTCCTTCCTCATCTTTTATAATAATTTTGTTCCATTTATTACAAGTTCGAACCAAATCTGTAAATATTTAGCTGCATATTTACTCATCATTGTTCTATCCATAAATATTTGAAAATAATCCAATACAGGACATATTTTTGTATCTATTGTTAAGCTTAATATTATTTTTCTGTTTACTTCGTCAATCTCTAAATCTGCATTAGTTACTGCATAATTTACTCTATCATGTATATCAAATGTAGACATATTAGTATTTACTACTCTATTTCTGTGCACATCTGATTTATCTGCTAATATTAGTGCAGCAGATATACTACTTACAGCTGTACCAGTTCCTTCATCATGATTTCCTATTGCCATAACTATCTCGGTTCTATCTTCTGCTGGCATTCCCATTTCTTTTAGGATGTTATATGCTAGTATAGCACCACTATGTGCATGATCGACTCTGTTAATACAATTTCCTATATCATGTAAATATCCCGCAATTTTCCCTAGTTCTACTGTTCTTTCATCATATCCAAGTTTTTGTAGTATTTCTCCTGTTCTTTTTGACACTATTCCTATATGCCTGTTTGAATGTTCTGTGTACCCTAATGCTTCTAATTGCTTTTGTGAAGCATTTATAAATGCCTGAACTTCTTCATTTTTTTGAACATCTTCTAATGTAATCATTCTATGCCTCCTTTTGTCATTATAGATTTTACCCTATTTTCCTAAAAATATCAACTGTTTTTTCATATTTTTTCCATTTATGTTACTTTTTATTCACTCCTATAATTCCCCCAAACATTCCACATACCATCCCTGATATTATTATTATAAAAGATTGTATATTTAAATTGAAGCTTTTATTTATTATTCCTGATAATATGTATAAGCTTAATAAATATATTCCGGCTATAAGAGCTCCATTTAATAATCCATTTTTATTTACTTTTAAGCTTCCTATTGAACTTCCTATAAATATACTTATTGCTGTTGTAACTATTATGACAGGAGTTATAAAGTTTTCGCTTATATTTGTATATGTTAAAATTATTGAAAATACAAATAATATAATTAGAGTAAATATTATTGATATTATTACTCCTTTTATTATATTTATAAAATTTTTTGAAATATTTCCTTCCATATCAAAATTCCTCCTATTTTATTTATATTCATATAAAAAAATAATAGAACTACAATTGTTCTATTATCTCTTCAATTTCTGTAATTATATTTATAATAATTTCTTCTCTATCAAAATCTTTGTGATATTCTTTTTTTAATGAAGTAGCAATTTTTTCTAATTCCTCTCCAAAATGTTCTTCATTTACATTAAATCCTATACTTATTAATAAGTATTCTATTTTTTCTGATTGAGTATGAATTTCTGTTAATATTCCACTAATTTTTTTTCCATTCAAAATTAAGTCGTTTGGAATCTTTATTTTTAATTCATACCCATATAATTTTTTTATTACATTTACTATTGCCTTTGCAATCTTTGTTGTTAATCCTTCTAATTTTTGTATACTACAAGTTGGATGTTTTATCATTGTAATTGCTATATTTTTACTTTCTCCTGTATGCCAACTTCTTCCTTTTGTTCCTATTCCTGCTGTTTGAATTTCAGCTATTAAAATAGCATTTCCTTGTTTTTCAATTTGTTTTGCATATAAATGAGTAGAATTTATTTCTTTATAATATTGTATTTTTTGTTTTGTTTGTTTTTCTATTTTTTCTATATCCATTATTTTTACCTCAATATTTATTTTACTACTTTTTTTATAACATGTCTAGTCCACCATATAAATTGTACACATTAGTATAGCCCATTTTTCTCATTTTTATATAGCAATCTTTACTTCTTGATCCATATTGACAATATACTATTATTAGCTGATTTTTTTTTGGAATTTCTTTTTCTATTCTTTGAATAATTTCATAGTCTGGAATATTTATCGCTCCTTGTATATGACCTTCTTGATATTCTTGTTTACTTCTTACATCTAATAAAATTGCTCCTTGCGCTATTTTATTTTTTACCTCTTCTATTGTTAAGTCTCCTTGTTGTAAGTTTCTATAGCATCTCCTTCTACATAACATTTTTATCCCCCTATATATTATATTTTTATAATATATATTTGTTGCAAACAAAAAAAGAACCGGTACCAATTTGACAAAAATAGTACCGGATTAAAATTTATTCTTCAACTGGTGCTTCTACTGGGCAAACACCTGCACATGTACCACATCCAATACATGCTGATGCATCTATCTCAAAGCAATTATCACCTTGTGATATACATCCTACAGGGCAGTTTGCTGCGCATGCGCCACAACTTATACATTTATCACATTGTATTTTATATGCCATATTTTTCACCACCTCTCGTCAAAATAAATTTCTAATTATTTTTAATTTTTGAATCTTCTTTTTCTAAGTTTTCTAGTTCTTTTAATTCATTTTGATATTCTTTTTCTTCTGCATTTTCTTTTACTACATCTTTTATTATAGTTATATCTTTTGCATCATATTTTTTATAAGTTAAAATTTCACCATCTTTAAATTTTACCCTTACTATCTCTTTTAAAATTTCTATTGAATCAACCTCTCCTTTGCCATCAGGAGTTTTTACTATTGCACCTACATTAGGTAATCTTTTTAATTTTTCCTCATAAACTTCTTGCTCATATTTTAGGCAGCACATTAATCTTCCACAATTTCCTGAAATTTTAGAAGGATTTAGTGATATATTTTGCTCTTTTGCCATTTTTATAGATACTGTTTCAAAATCGCTTAAAAATGAACAACAGCATAATTCTCTACCACATACACCATTTCCACCAATTCTTTTTACTTCATCTCTAACTCC
>CAMEJH010000080.1 GCA_945919455.1 uncultured Clostridium sp.
CACCAAGTCTTTTAGATTCACTGTCTCTACCGTTCTTAATACTACCTTGACCTTTTTTATGTGCCATACTTCTCACTCCTTTCGGTTCTAATCTAGTCTGTGCTCTTCACCGACTGTTTGTGAATTTCTTCACTATATTTCTCAATTAAACTCTTAATTAATTTACTGAATTATGCTTCTACTTTTTCTGTTTTTTCAGCTTTTTCTGTTTTTTCAGCTTTTTCTGCTTTTTTAGCAGGTGTTTTTATTCCTGTAATTTCAACTTTAGTATATGGTTGTCTATGTCCTTGTTTTGTTCTTTCATTTTTCTTAGCTTTCATTTTGAATACTATGATTTTTTTACCTTTACCATGTGAAACTACTTTTCCTTCAACTTTGATACCTTTTACATAAGGATTTCCTACTTGTACTTTTCCATCATCAGATACTAAAACTACTTTATCAAAAGTAACTTTTTTTCCTTCTTCTGCATCTAATTTTTCAAAAAATACTACATCTCCTTGTGCTACTTTGTATTGTTTTCCACAACTTTCAATTACTGCGTACATTAAAAATGCACCTCCCTTATTTGTATACTCGCTAATCCTTAATTTCAGGCAGTTATTTTTCTAATTCTCTTAACTAGCTATTCTGCTAATTTTAAGTAATCTTTATAACATTTAGTCGCCTTGACTAAGCGGATTACAGTTATTTATTTTAACATATCTTACCAGAGTTGTCAATATTTTTATTCAAAGTTTTCAGAGGCAGATTGTAATTTTTTAAAATTTAGGCAATTTTTGTCGTTTTTTGCAGAAAAGTTTTATATGAATTTTTCCTAATATTTTACAAATTTAATATTTTGTGTTATAATAAATATAGTTCTATCCAACGGATAGATTATATATTTAGAAAGGGGCGTTTAGTCATGTACAACGTCGAAGTTCCTCAGGAAACCGTGGAGAAGAAAATTGATCAGCTTCGCCAGCAGGGGCACACCAACATTCGTGTGGTTCTTGGCGAGTCGATTTTCACTCTCAAGGTGATTTACGACTAACATGCCTTTGTCATAGGTCTTTCCTTTTGACAAAAGAAATCCCTACATTAGCTCCAAGCTTTTTGTAGGGATTTCTATATTTTATAAAATATTTTTTAATATAATTGTTTTTAATCTGCTCATCTCTTGTAAAGTAGTCATAACACCTTCATTACCAATTCCGCTATGTTTCCATCCTCCAAAAGGCATTTCGAATGAACGATAGAAGCTTGCACCGTTTACAATTGCTCCACCACATTCTAATCTATTTGCTACTTTAATACCTGTAGCATAGTCTTTTGTTAGAACACATCCGCATAGTCCAAATGAAGATTGATTTGCAATTTCAACAGCTTCATCAATTGTGTCAAATCCAATTACAGATATAACTGGTCCAAATATTTCCATATCTTTTGCTACATCCATATCTCCTCTAACATTATCAAGAATTGTTGGATAATAGTATGCTCCTTCTCTTCTTCCTCCGCACACGATTGTTGCACCTTGCTCAACGCATAAATTAACTTGTTCTTCAACTCTTTTTGCTGCATTTTCGTTTATTAATGGTCCCATATCTGTATCCATTGATGCTGGATTTCCAACTTTTAAGTTTTCTATTACAGTTTTCATTCTCTCAATAAATTCTGCTTTTCTTGAATTATGTATTAAAAATCTCTTACTTGCACAACATACTTGTCCACCATTGTATAATCTTCCCCAGATTGTTTCTTTAACAGCTAAGTCCATATCTCCATCTTCTAACATGATGAATGCATCATTTCCACCTAATTCTAACATTACATGTGTTAGATTTTTTGATGCTGTTCCCATTGTTTGAATTCCAGCTCCTGTGCTTCCTGTTAATGATACTAAATGTACTCCTGGATGTGCTGCTAAGTATTGTCCCGCACGAGGTCCATCTCCTGTTAATACTTGAATACATCCTGCTGGTACTCCTGCTTCTACCATCAATTTAACATATTCTATCAATGTTAATGGATTATAATTTGATGGTTTTACAATTATACTATTTCCCATCATTAGTGCTGGTGGTACTTTTTGACAGAATAAATCACTTGGGAAGTTAAATGGTATTATTGCAGCTATAACTCCTAAAGGATTTCTTGTTGTTATTTGCATTGTTTTTTCTTGACCTGCTTCTTGTCCTGCTGGAATGCTTTCATTATATAAGTGTTTTGCTTTTTCTACAAATGCTCTTACACCTATTTTTACATTTGCAATTTCTCCATATGCTTCTTTTATTGGTTTTCCTGTCTCATCTGATAATAGTCTTGCTAGTCTATCTTTACTAGCTTCAACTAAATCAACGAATTTATATAATATTTCTGCTCTTTCGTATATTGATACTTCTGCCCATTTCTTTTGTTCTACTACTGCAACTTTTACAGCTTCATCTACATCTTGTTCTGTTACATTAGGAACTGTTGCTATTAATTGATTTGTTGCTGGATTTGTTACTTCAATTGTTGCTCCATCTGAAGCATCTTTCCATTCATATCCTATTAAATTTTTCATAGTTTTAATTCCTTTCTCTTTTGACTCTTCGCCATCTCTTCACTTACCAAATGCTGTGAATGATAACATTAATCCCCCTGCAGTATTTTGACCATGGTCTTCTGTTCCATATTCACCAAATGTAAATATTGTCATAAATGGTACACCATTTGCTTCTTTCTTTAGTTGTTTTGCAACTTCATCTATTCTATCGCCAATTCCTAATCTTCTTCCTCCACAATGTACTAATAAATATGCTCCTACTTCTGAGCCTATTTTTTTATTTAGTTTTTTCATTGTGTCTCCTGTTGAATTTATTAATTGGTCTACACTTCCTTGCATTTGAATTATTGCTGTGTTTACTGACATATTATTTCCAACATTTAATGATAAATCATCATTTGCAAACATTGGGTGACGTATTGCAACTAATTTTCCTAATCTATCTTTTACTCCAAGTGGTGCTGTTATTGTTTCTACTAATGTGTTTCCTCCCATCATGTCTTTTTCTTTCTTACCTGTCCATTCGCAATATTGCTTTAATGCTGGTTTTCCATTGATTTCTACTAATGTTCTGTCTCCTTTTAATTTTGTTATTACTCCTACATTGTTTGTTTCTTCATAAGCTCCTGTAAATACATTTGCCATTGGCTTTTCTGTGTAGAAAAATGCTACTGCTACACCATCACTAAATATATTGTCATTTGTGTAGATTGACCATTTTCCCTCTACTGTGTTATCTGCTGCACTTCCTCCAAAAAATGGAACTTCTCCTATTACATCTGCTATTCCTTTTTCATAATATTCTTCTTCTGCTGGTGATGCTACCATGTAATAATATGCTGGCGCGTCATTTCTTCCTGCTTTTTTCATTGCTTCTAATGCAACTTTTTTTCCTGTTTCTCTTGGGTCTGCCCCTCTTGGTGATGATGCTACTCCGACTGTTAATTCTGGATCTCCTAAAGCTAATATTCCTGAAAATCCATTTTCTGATGATATAAATCCGTCTGGTACTATGATTCCTGCACTTGATGTGCATCCTATGATTGGAGCTGTTCCTAATTCTGATTTAGCTCCTTCTAAAACTTTTGCTACATCATTATCTGCTGATGTGTATAAAAATGCTACTTTTGTCTCAAATAAATCTTGAACTGCTTTCTTAGCTGATGCTTTACCTGATGCATAATTGTCTGCTTCTGTACTCCATCCTACGTTTGATTTTAACATATAAAATCCTCCTTTGTATTAAATTATATTTTGATTATATCAATATTCGACTTTTTATACAAGAGTTTTCACAAATTTTTCATAAATTAGTGCCGGGCCTTTTTTTGCGTTTTTTTCGCAAATTGGTGCCGGGCCTTTTTTTATGTTTCTTCATTCCATATTTTTTCTATACGACTTCTTCCGATTCTAATTACTCTAGAAATTTGTGTCAAATTAGTTCCTCTAATATTCTTTAGACATAATAAATCCTTTTTGATTTCTTTTTTAGTCCTATTTTTGAAAAATATTGCAACATCTTCTTCTTCATCTATGCCAATTTTCTTAGCAATTATATTAGACAATTGTTCATCTGTTAATTTTTCTATTATTTCGTATTCAGCAAAATCATTTACATTGTTTAAAGTATCATCAATAGTATATTTTATAAACTCATCAATATTATTGTTAAAGTAATGTAATAATGTTTTTTTATCTATAATTTTTTCTTTTCCTATATATTCTTTAAAACTACTCCATTCATAATCTTCTGTTTTTGACATTCCTACATTCTCTGGATTTCTATGAACATATCTGCAAACTTCTAAAAAATATCTTAGATCTTCAACCTTTTTACTTTTAAATCTATTTTGAAGAAACGGTCCAACTCTTTTATATTTTTGATTAAAATAATGGGCATATCTTACTGAAATACTTTGCATTGCTTTTGATAACAATTCATTTTCAATTCTAATAACCATATGAACATGATTATCCATTAAACAATATGAATATATTTGATAATTAAATTTCTTTTTCGTGATTGATAATTGTTTTAGAAAAAAATTTTTGTCTTGATTACTATAAAAAATATCTTGATCATCTATCCCTTTCAATATTATATGATAGATTTTTGAAATACTGTAAGTTCTTAGTGGTCTTGGCAATATTACCTTCCTTTCTTCCAATATTGTTGTTATTGGTATTTAATTATGTTAATCATTATAACATATTTATTGAAAGATTTCTATACTTTTTCAAAAAAACATAAAAAAAGGCCCGGCACCAATTTAAGGAAAAAACTCAAAAAAAGGCCCGGCACCAATTTACGAAAAAAGCGCAAAAAAAGGACCGGCACCAATTTAAGGAACCGACCCCAATTTACAATTTATTCTCTATTAGTAATTTCTTCTAAGTCAAGAAGTTCTTGCCATCTAGCGTCTACTTCTTTTTGGAATTCTTCTATCATCCATTCATTACCTGGTTTAAACATGTGTTTAAAGCGTTTTTGTGGACGTAAGAATTCTTCAACTGGAAGCTTTTTAGCGGGCTTATATGTTATATGATATTTTCCATCTACAACTTCATATAATGGCCAATAGCATGTATCTGCTGCTAATTTGTTTATTTTCATTAAGTCTTCTGTTGGATATCCCCATCCTCTTGGGCATGGAGCCATAACATTTAAGAATGCTGGGCCTTCTGTGTAGATTGCTTTTTCAGCTTTTTCATATAAATCTTTAAAGTTTGTCATTGCAAGTGTTTGAGCAACATATGGTATGTGATGTCCTACCATTATTTTTGCTAAATCTTTTCTTACTTGCATTTTTCCTGGAATAACTTTTCCAGCAGGTGATGTTGTTGTATCTGCAAATCTTGGTGTTGCAGATGAACGTTGTATACCTGTATTCATATATGCACCATTGTCATAACATACATATACCATGTCATGACCTCTTTCCA
>CAMEJH010000081.1 GCA_945919455.1 uncultured Clostridium sp.
CCCTATTTATTTTTGAGTACCCTATTTATTTTTGAGTACCCTATTTATTTTTGAGGCGAGCTAGCCGTCACAAAATCTGACCCCTATCTCGCTCAATTAAAATGCTTTACAACATTTTAATTGCTATTTTCTTCTTGCTTTAAATTATTGTAATTCAACAACTGCTCCAACTTCTTCAAGTTTAGCTTTTAATTCTTCAGCTTCTGCTTTAGCTACATTTTCTTTTAATGTTTTTGGTGCTCCGTCAACTAAATCTTTAGCTTCTTTTAATCCTAATCCTAATGCATTTTTAACAGCTGTGATAACTTTTATTTTTTGATCTCCAGCTTCTTTTAATACTACATTAAATGCTGATTTTTCTTCAGCAGCTCCTGCTACTGCTCCAGCTGCTGGTGCAGCTGCTGCTACTGCAGATACTCCAAATTCTTCTTCTATAGCTTTTACTAAGTCAGCTAATTCTACTACTGTCATTTTTTTGATTTCTTCAATCATTTCTTCTTTACTCATTTTAAAATCCTCCTAAATTTTTTATTTATTTTAATTTTTATTTTGGCGATATAAGTTCGCTACTCTGATAAATTTCTAATTTTGTAAAATTGTATAAAATTATTATATTGCTAGGCAAATTTACAATTTATGCCGGAAGCGTATATGTTATACGCTGAGGATAGAAATTGTAAATTTAACGACGCAAGATGATGATTTTAGGCAATTTTAAGCATTTTCTTTTTGAGCTTTAACTTGATCAAGAGCAACTGCAAGTTTTGATATATTTCCAAGTAATGCTCCAGCAAGCATAGATAGTAATGTTTCTCTTGAAGGTAATTTTGCTAAAGTTATTATTTCTTCAGCTGTCATTACTTTACCATCTATTACTCCACCTTTGATTTTATAAAAATCATTTTCTTTACTATAGCTATATATTGCTTTAGCTGTTTCTAAGTAATCATCATTATTCATGATTACTGCTGTTGGACCTACTAATAATTCATCTAGTCCTTCAATTCCAGCTTCTGCTAATGCTCTTTTTGTTATGTTGTTTTTTATAACTCTGTATTCAGAATTAGATTTGCGTAATTCTGCTCTTAATCCTGTTACATCAGCTACATTGATTCCTCTGTAATCTGTTAGAAGTATTATGCTTGCATCTTTCATTTTAGCTGCTAATTTTGATACTTCTTCTTTCTTTTGGTTTATGATTTTTTCACTTGCCATTTGATTTTCACCTCCTGCAAATATTTTTATATTTTTAAAAATTAAAAACGCATTCTTTTGCCACGAGGCATAAAGATTGCGTTTATCCGAATCTTATACCTCGGTAGGACTTATTTATTGCCTACTGTCTTTGGCTTACTATTTGACAGGGGAGCTTCTTTCCCCTTAGTCAATCCACTCTGATAAGAAATGTCCCCTACCCTTGTGAATGACTGATTACTTTTTTATTAATTTATATTACTTTTGGTTAATATAAAGTCCTGGTCCCATTGTTGTTGATACAGATACACTTCTGATGTATTGTCCTTTTGCTGCAGCTGGTTTAGCTTTTATTATAGCTCCCATTATTGCATCATAGTTTTCTGCTAATTTTTCAGCTCCAAAAGAAACTTTTCCAAATCCTAAGTGAATAATATTTGTTTTATCTAATCTATATTCAACTTTTCCAGATTTAATTTCTTTTATTGCTTTTGTTACATCCATTGTAACTGTTCCTGATTTAGGGTTTGGCATTAATCCTTTTGGTCCTAATACTTTACCTAATCTACCAACTACACCCATCATATCTGGTGTTGCTACTACTACATCATAGTCAAACCAGTTATCATTTTGAATTTTTGGTATTAATTCTTCTGCACCTACAAAGTCAGCTCCTGCTTTTTCAGCTTCTTCTGCTTTTGGTCCTTTAGCAAATACTAATACTCTTTGTGTTTTACCTGTACCATTTGGAAGTACTACTGTACCTCTTACTTGTTGGTCAGCATGTTTTGAATCTACACCTAATTTTACATGTAATTCAACTGTTTGATCAAATTTTGTTTTTGGCATTTTTTCTATTATTTCTAATGCTTCTTTGATTTCATACTCTTTGTTAGAATCTACTAATTTTGCACTTTCTGCATATCTTTTTGACATTTTCATTATAATCCTCCTTTGGTTTTAACGAGTATCTATTTTAGATTACTCTCCCACTTTTTATTTATTCTAGTCTACTACGACTACACCCATAGATCTTGCTGTTCCTTCTACCATGCTCATTGCTGTTTCTAATGATGCAGCATTTAAGTCTGGCATTTTTTGTTCAGCTATAGCTTTTACTTGTTCCTTTGTTATTTTAGCAACTTTTTCTTTGTTTGGTTTTCCTGAACCTTTTTCAATTTTAATTGCTTTTTTTATTAATACAGCTACTGGTGGAACTTTTGTTACAAATGTAAAAGATTTATCTTTGTATACTGTAATTACTACTGGTATTATAAATCCTGCTTGATTTGCTGTTCTATCATTAAATTCTTTTACGAATTGCATGATGTTTACACCACTACCTCCTAATGCTGGTCCAACTGGTGGAGCTGGAGTTGCTTTTGCTGCTTCTATTTGTAATTTAATTATATTTGAAATTTCTTTTTCTGCCATTTTAAAATTTCGCCTCCTTTAATCTACTTTTTGTATTTGTGAAAATTCTAATTCTACTGGAGTTTCTCTTCCAAACATAGAAATTAAAACTTTTACTTTGTGCTTTTCTTTATTTATTTCTTTAACAGTTCCTATTGAATCTTTAAATGGTCCATTTAATATTTGTACTGAATCATTTACATCATAATCTACATTTATAGATGATTCTTCAAATCCCATTGCACGAATTTCATCATCTGTTAATGGAATAGGGTCTGTTCCAGATCCTACAAATCCTGTAACACCTCTAGTATTTCTAACTATATACCAAGTTTCTTCTGTTACAATCATTTTAACTAATACATAACCTGGAAATACTTTTTTTAAATTTGCTTTTCTTTTTCCATCTTTGATTTCTATTTGTTCTTCCATAGGAACTACTATATCAAAGAAGTATTCTTCTAATTCTCTATTTTTTACTGTTTTTTCAAGGTCAGTTTTTACTTTATTTTCATATCCTGAATATGTATGTACTACATACCATCTAGGTTCCATATCATAATCTTTTTGAGACATTTTTTGACCCCCTTATTGTTCTGGATTAGATTGTTCACCTTCATTAGGTGTTTCTTCTGGAGATTGTTCTTCTGTTGAAGCGTTTTCTTCTGGATTTTGCTCTGTAGTATCTCCTTCTTCTCCATTATTTGCTTCATTATTAGTATCTGTATCTGTGTTAGAATTTTCTTCCTCATCATTATTGAATTTTTCATTTACAATATTTTGTAAATTACTTATTCCATATTTATTTCCCATATCAAATACTACATCTAATACAAAAACGATAGCAGTAGTTATTAATACTATTGTTACTACTGCAATTGTATTATTAACTAATTGCTTTGGTGTTGGCCAAATTACTTTTTTTAGTTCTGCCTTAAAATCTTTGAAAAAATGCTTTTTTACTTTACTTTCATTTTTACTATCTTTGCTATCTTTTTTAGCCATTTTATTTCCTCCTTAAAATAGCTCTTACTATTTAGTTTCTTTGTGTGTTGTACGTTTTTTGCAGAATTTACAGTATTTAACTATTTCTAGTCTATCTGTATTATTTCTTTTATTTTTTGATGTCATATAATTTCTGTTTTTGCATTCTGTACATTCTAATATTATATTTTCTCTTGGTCCTTTAGCTGCCATTTAAATACACCTCCGACTTTTTTAACCTTACTTTTTTGAAACGATGTGAGCATATGTAAACTAACATATGCTTGAATATTTTACCACTTTTTTACTGATATGTCAATGAATTTTGATTATTTTTTTGTCCTTTTTTTGTTTTTTTGTACCGAAAATCCAAATCTTCCTATTTTCTTTCCTAAAGAATAATAATTTCCGTTAGAATAAGCAATTAAATCACATTTTGAAATATCAAATGCACCTTTTTCATCTATATATTTTTCATCAGCATTTATTGCTAATACTTCTGCTACAAACATATGATGACTTCCTAATTCTCTTATTTCTTTTACTTTACATTCTACAGATACAGGGCTTTCTTTGATCATAGGGCATTTTACAAATTTAGCTTGTTCCTTTGTTAAATGCATTTCTTTAAATTTATCTACTTTTGCACCTGTTTTTATTCCACACCAATCTGTTGCATATGCCAAATCTTTATTGGTTAAATTTATTACAAACTCACCTGATTCTTTTATTAAATTGTATGAATATCTTGTCGGTCTTACTGATATATATACCATTGCTGGTTCAGTATTTAAAATTCCTGTCCATGCTACTGTTATTATATTTGATTTTTCCATTGTACCACATGATACCATTACTGCTGGTAATGGATATAAAAATGTACCTGGTTTCCATGTTACTTTTGACATATTATTACCTCCCAAAAAAGCATAAATTAAAATTACTTTTCTGTAGTTCTAATTTATGCTTTTTTATAAAAATAAAAAAACTGGCAACAACCTATCTTCCCAGCAGGGTAACCCGCAAGTATTTTCGGCACATTGGAGCTTGACTTCTGTGTTCGGGATGGGAACAGGTATTTCCTCCATGTAATCGTCACCAGAAAATTATATAGTGATAAGCACACTCAAAAATACATAGATGAAATATTTTCTTAGGATCTTCTTCTTTAAATAAATTATAGTTAAGCCCTCGATTTATTAGTATTGGTCAGCTCAATATATCACTATACTTACACCTCCAACCTATCTACCATCTAGTCTTGATGGAATCTTACTATCTTTCGATATGGGATATCTTATCTTAGGGTGGGCTTCACACTTAGATGCTTTCAGCGTTTATCCCTTCCAAACTTAGCTACCCAGCTGTGCCATTGGTATGACAACTGGTGCACCATCGGTTTGTTCAGCCTGGTCCTCTCGTACTAGGGCCAACTCCCTTCAAATATCCTCCGCCTGCGACAGATAAGGACCGAACTGTCTCACGACGTTCTGAACCCAGCTCGCGTACCACTTTAATGGGCGAACAGCCCAACCCTTGGGACCTACTTCAGCCCCAGGATGTGATGAGCCGACATCGAGGTGCCAAACCTCCCCGTCGATGTGAACTCTTGGGGGAGATAAGCCTGTTATCCCCAGGGTAACTTTTGTCCGTTGAGCGATGGCATTTCCACTTACAACCACCGGATCACTAAGACCTACTTTCGTATCTGGTCGACTTGTCAGTCTCTCAGTTAAGCTTCCTTCTGCCTTTGCACTCTTTCGCGCGATTTCTGTCCGCGCTGAGGAAACCTTTGCGCGCCTCCGTTACTCTTT
>CAMEJH010000082.1 GCA_945919455.1 uncultured Clostridium sp.
AGGTAAAAAGAAAATAGGAATAACACGTATTCATATAGAAGAAGATGCAGGAAAATTAAATCATGATGAATTTGGTGGAGGAAGTTTAGTAGACTTAAATAGAGCAGGAGTACCATTAATTGAAATTGTATCTGAACCAGATTTAAGAACAATTGAAGAAGTTGATTGTTACTTAAAAAAATTAAAATCAATACTTGAATATATAGAAGTATCAGATTGTAAAATGCAAGAGGGTTCATTAAGAGCAGATGTTAATGTTTCAATAAGACCAAAAGGAGACCCAAAACTTGGAACTCGTACAGAAATGAAAAATATGAACTCATTTAGAAGTATTTCAAGAGCATTAGGCTATGAAATAGATAGGCAAGTTGATGTAGTTGATAATGGTGGCAAAATAGAACAAGAAACATTAAGATGGGATGAAGTATCTGGAAAAACATTTTCAATGAGAGATAAAGAAGATGCACAAGACTATAGATATTTTCCTGACCCAGATTTAGTTGCAATAAAACTATCAGAAGAATATATAGAAAATATTAAAAAAAGTTTGCCTGAAATGCCAGAAAGCAGAAAACAAAGATATTTAGAAGAATATCATTTATCTGAAAAAGATGCAGGAATAATTACATCTTCAAAATATTTGTCAGATTTATTTGAAAAAGCATCAGCTGCATGTGGAAACTATAAAGCTGTAAATAACTGGATAATATCAGATATCTCAAGAATATTAAATGAAACAGAAATGGATCCAATCGAAATTCCTTTTGATGCTAACCAATTAGGAAAATTAGTAATGTTAATAGATAAAGGAACAATAAGTTCAAGTATAGGTAAAAAGGTATTAGTAGAATTGTTTGAAAATCCAAGAGATCCAGAAGATATTATAAAAGAAAAAGGATGGATTCAAATTTCTGATGAAGGAGCAATTAAAGAAGTTGTACTAAAAATAATTGAGGCAAACCCTCAATCAGTTGCAGATTTCAAAGCTGGTAAAGACAGAGCTTTAGGATTCTTGGTAGGCCAAGCTATGAAGGAAACTAAAGGTAAAGCAAATCCACAAATGCTTAATAAAATGTTTGCTGAAGAATTGAAAAAATAGTACTTTTTATAAAAATTAAATAGTGCGAAAAAAATATCATAATAATGATAGTAGTATATCAATATTATGATATTTTTTCATTATGTTTCACATTTCCTAAAGTATAGTTTTATTTTAAAGATCTTCAGAAATTTTGAATAAAAAATTTAACATATAAAAATATTGACAGAATCAAAAATAAGTGATAACATAATTATGCATCTATAGCTTTAACAAATTAATTCAAAAATTATTTTTTATTATTTTTAAATCTAAAATAAATCAAAAACTTGAAAATAAAAATTAAAATTGTTATAATTCAAAGCAGGTGTTAAATGCCTTTAATTTCACATTTTTATGGTATTCTTATTTATCTGTATAAAGAAATAGGAGGACACCATAATGAACCACATATACATATAAAGTATAACGAATATGAAATGTCTATGACAATAGATGGAAAAATATTAGATGGAAATATTCCGAATAAACAAAAGAAAATTGTAGAAGCTTGGAGAGTAGTACATGAAGATGAATTAAGAGCTGCTTGGTATGCATACAATAATGATGGAGAAATTGTAAAAATAAAAGGATTGGAGTGATTTTATGAAACCTAAAGCTATAGATGTAAAACCATTAAAAAATTATATGTTAGAAATAATATTCAGTAATGGAGAAAAGAAAAAATTTGATGTAAATCCATATTTGAAGTTCAAACCATTTGAACAATTAAAAGATGAAAGAGAATTTAAAAAAGTAAAAATAGCAGGATTATCAATAGAATGGGAAAATGGAGCAGATATATGTCCTGATGAATTATATAATAATAGTAAATAAAAAAGGAACTGATTAATTGCAGTTCCTTTTAAGGTCCTTTTTTTCTAATAAAATCAACAACTATTCCACAAATAATAAACTCAACCGCAAAAGAAAAACTTGATTCTATTAAAACCAGTCCAAAATGATAAAAAAAATTAATACCTAAAAATATGTATGCAAGTAATATTCCAACAGCAGTTAAACAAACAAGACCAGAAAATAATAAACCATATTTCATAATTTTATATGTATCTTTATCTAAATTTTTCAATCCTAAAATAATTTTTTGCATATTATTCACCTCATAAATATAATAACATGTTCTTGAGGCAAAAATCAAAGGAAATAAATGCCAAAACACAAACATTTTTTTGCTAAAACTATTGATTTTATTTGACAAATATTATATAATGCAAAAACGAAAGTGAGAATAAGCAGATGTGGTTGGCCATCTACATATGCACGAAAACATTCGTGAGAAATGGAGGTGGTGCTAATGAGAGAAGCAAAATTATTAGAAATAATAAAATTGTTAATTCGTGGTTTTATTGCCATGACAATCATAGCATTTGCCTTAATTATAGCGTTAGTTGTAATTATATGCAAATAAAATAACCAATCCATCCGCTTTGGCTAGTGATGGATTGGTTTCATAAATCAAAACATTGGTCAACCACATTGTGGTTTCTTACTTTCTACTAATATTATAATAAAAATTATGGAATAAGTCAATATTATTCTAAAATTTATTATAAATGTAAAAAAGGAGAAAGAGATGGCAAAACCAAAAACAATATTTGTATGTAGCGAATGTGGAAATGAATCACCAAAATGGTTAGGAAAATGTCCAGCATGTAACAGCTGGAACACATTTTACGAACAAAAAATAGAAAAATACACAGAGACAAATAAAATAGAAAAAAAGATAAATAATACACCAAAGCCATTAAATACATATATAGGACAAGAAGCAAATAGAACATCAACTGGTTATTTAGAACTAGACAGAGTATTAGGAGGAGGCTTAGTAAAAGGTTCACTTATATTATTGGGAGGAGAACCAGGAATAGGAAAATCAACACTAATATTACAACTTTGTGAAAAAGTACAAGGAGAAGGAAAAGTACTATATGTGTCAGGAGAAGAATCAGCAGAGCAAATAAAACTAAGAGCAGATAGATTAAATGTAAAAAATGAAGACTTATTATTTTTGGGAGAAACAGATATAGAAATTGTAAATAATGCAATAAGTGAAACGAAACCAAAACTTGTAATAATAGATTCAATACAAACAATGTATTCAGATGAAATATCAGCAGCAGCAGGAAGTGTAAGTCAAGTAAGAGAAATAACTTCACAAATAATGAGAATATGCAAATCACAACAAATAACAACAATAATAATAGGACATGTAACAAAAGATGGGAATATAGCAGGACCTAGAGTATTAGAACACATGGTAGATACAGTGTTATACTTAGAAGGAGAAAGATATAATACATATAGAATATTAAGAGCCGTAAAAAATAGATTTGGATCAACAAATGAAATAGGAATGTTTGAAATGCGACAAGAAGGAATGTGTGAAGTAACAAACCCATCTGATATATTAATAACAGAAAGAGATGATAATCCATCAGGTTCTTGTATAGTAGCAAGCATAGAAGGTACAAGACCGATATTAGTTGAAGTACAAGCATTAACATCTCAGACTGTATTTGGACTTCCAAAAAGAACTGGAAATGGATTTGATTACAATAGATTATCAGTATTAATGGCTGTTATAGAAAAAAGAGCAGGATTAATGTTAGGAAACCAAGATGTATATTTGAATATAGCAGGAGGAATGAAATTATCTGAACCGGCAGTAGATTTAGGAATAATTGCAACAGTAGCGTCAGCGTATAAAAATATTCCAATACCACAAAATATGGTCGTTATGGGAGAAGTTGGACTAACAGGAGAGGTAAGAAGAATAAATTTAATAGAAAAAAGGTTGAAAGAAGCAGAAAAGTTAGGATTTAAAACATGTATAATTCCAGAAAGTAACAAAAAAGGCTTGAAAGATGAGTTTAAATTAGATATAATAGGTGTGAAAAATATAGGGGAAGCATTAAAGAAACTTGGAATAAGATAAAATGTTTAAAAGCTTAAGGAGGGAAATGGCAAAAATGATTACAATAAAGGAAGACCCAATAGCAGAAATTTTAAAGAAAATTGCCCCAGGAACACCAATAAGAGATGGACTAGATAATATACTAAAAGCAAGAACAGGAGCATTACTATTAATAACAGATAAACAAGAAGTAATAGAAGAAGTAGTAGATGGAGGATTTTCGATTAACGAAGACTATACATCATCAAAATTATATGAACTTGCAAAAATGGATGGAGCTATAGTATTAAGTGGGGACATGAAAAAAATATTGTTTGCAAATGCACAATTAATACCATCATATCAAATACAAACAGTAGAAACAGGTACTAGACATAGAACTGCAGAAAGAACAGCAAAACAAACAGGAGAATTAGTAATAAGCATTTCTCAAAGAAGAAATATAATTACAGTATTCAAAGAAAATTATAGGTATATATTGGAAGATACAGAAACAGTATTAAATAAGGCAAATCAAGCAATACAAACACTCGAAAAATACAGAAAAGTTTATGATAGTAAACTAAGTATATTGAATGAATATGAATTTAATGATATAGTAACACTTGATAATGTATTAACAGTAATTCAAAGAGCTGAAATGGTAATGAGAATTGTAGATGAAATACAAAAAAATATATATGAACTAGGTAATGATGGAAGATTAGTAAGTATGCAATTAGAAGAACTGATAGGTGGACTGGAAAAAGAGGAGCTCTTGTTAATAAAAGATTATTCTGTTAAGGATACAAAGGCTGAAGAAATTATAGAACAATTATCAAAATTAGACTATGAAGAATTAATGAAACTACCTGCAATTGCAAAAAACTTAGGATATGAAACATTTGAAAATTTTGAAGAACTTGCTGTATATCCTAAAGGATATAGAATATTAAGTAAAATTCCAAGAATGCCAAGTAGCATAGTAGAAAATTTAGTAAAATCTTTTAAATCCTTCCAACACATATTAGTAGCAGAAATTAATGATTTGGATAAAGTAGAAGGAATAGGAGATGTTAGAGCTAAAGCAATAAAACAAACTTTGAAAAAAATGCAAGAACAATTTGCATTTGACAATATATTAATTTAGAAAGAGGTAATAAAAAATGAAAAAAGCATCAAACATAATAACAATAATAGCATTAGTACTTATAGTAGTATTAATAGGAGGAGTATCATATGGATACTACAAAAAAGCAACAATGGAGGTAAAAAATCCAATAG
>CAMEJH010000083.1 GCA_945919455.1 uncultured Clostridium sp.
CTGTACATTCAAACAAATATGCTGTGTGATCATTTGTTGTATATGCATTTGCATCTACTCCCAATGCTGTTAGCGTATCTAAACTATTTACTCCACTTTCTTGTTCAAACATTTTGTGCTCTAAAAAATGTGCTACTCCTTTTGGTACTTCTGTTTCTTGATTTTCACTAGGTACTATAAATTTACTATCATTTGATCCATAATTTGTTCCCCATATAACATATTTCTTTTGAATACCTTTTTTAGGAATTATCATAACAGTCAAACCATTTTCTAGTTTTTCTACATATAATTTTTCTTTTACTTTTGAATTTTCTATTATTTGCATTATTGTCCCTCCTTTGCTGAATCAATATTTTTTAAGAAGTATATTGTATTTATTGTTATTAAATTTCCTATTTCAATTACATCTTCTTTTGTTACATTTTCTATTTTATTTATATAATCTTCTAATGAGATTTTGTCATTTGTTAATTCTTGTCCGAAAAAATATGTTATTTCTGTATCTTGCTCATCATCTATACTTTTTATTGTTGACACAATACTTTTTTTAGCATTTTCTAAATCTTCATTTGAAAATACTCCATTTTTCATATCTACTAATTGTTTTTTTATTATTTCAAGAGCTTTTTCATAGTTTTTTATTTCAATTCCGCATTTTATAAAAATATTGTTTTTATATCTTATATAATTAGATCCTGCTGTATATGCAAGACTTGCTTTTTCTCTAACTTCTTGGAACATTTTTGAATTTGCGGTTCCTCCTAGTATTGCGTTATATACTAATGCATTATATTTTTGGTTTTCATTAGCTAAATTCAAATCTAACCCTATTACTATTTTCCCTTGTGTAACATCCATTTCTTCTTTTCTTTCTGCTTCTTTAGCTTTTACTTTTGGTTCATTTTTATTAATAATATAATTTGGCTCCCTTTCTGGAAGTTTTTTAATATTCTCATTTTCTTTTACAATATTTATTACTTCGTCATTTATACTTCCTGATACAAATATATCTATTTTACATTGTGCTTTTATATTTTCGTAATGGTTATATAAAGTCTTGGCATCTATGTTTTCTAAGTCTTCTATATATCCATATTTATATAATCCATAAGGCTTATCTTTATACATTTCTTCTATGCATCTATCAAATGCATATCTTGCTTTATTATCAGGTTTTCCTTCTATTATCCTTTTAATATTTTCTTTTTCTTGCTTAACATATTCTTCTTTAAAAGCTCCATTTTCTATTAATGGATTAAATACTATTTCTAGCAACTTTTCGATACTAGTTTTCAACATATTTTCATCATTTTGTGGAATAAATTTATCATTTATTGATTCTAAATAAAATTTTAATATATGATTATCTCCCGTTTTGTCTAGCCCATTGTCAAAACTTGCTCCATACATTTCTTCTAGTTCTTGACTTATTTGTATAAGTGTGGGCATGTTCTTGCTTCCTCTTCTTAATACTGCTGATAATAATGAATTTTTTGTTACATTTTCTTTTGTAATTGGTAATGTTAAAAATATTGCTATCAAATTTGTTTTAAATTTATCTGTTTTTATTAAGTGTAGTTTAATTCCTTTTTTTATTTCTTTTTCACTATATTGCATTTTAATCTGTCCTTTCCATTTTTTTCTATTGTATAGTATAATATATTTTTTATTTATTATTCAAGTATTTTACTAAAAATATTACATTATATAACTAAAAAATTCCACTTAATAATCCAAGTGGAATTTTTAGTTATTATTTATTAACTTTAAAATTTTCTTTTTCTAGCAGCCTCTGATTTTTTCTTTCTCTTTACACTAGGTTTTTCATAATGTTCTCTTTTACGAACTTCTTGAAGAACCCCATTTCTTGCACATTGTCTCTTAAATCTTTTTAGTGCATCTTCTATATTTCCATTATTAACTTTTATCTCTGACATTAATATTCCCCTCCTTCCGGCGTTTAGAACACTGTATGCGGGATTTCGTTTGTTCTCATCCTATATACGCTACATATTATACATTATTTGGATATAGGTTGTCAAGTATTTTGTTACATTTTCTAAATATCATATAGAATTACCTTATGCGCTTTTAAAGACTTTTGTACATCTATTATTCTTTGGTTTGATGAACCTCTAAATTTCAAATTTAAGTCCTTTTTTTCCTCTTCAAATTTTCCATCTACTATTACATCAAGATATGAAACTAGCTCTTTTGTTTCATCCCAATTGTCAAACATGTTTCCTAATACATCTTTATCAAATGTGTATCCTGTATAACACCAAATATTTTTTTCTGGAAATTTTTCTTTTACTTTTTTTACTAGTGGTAATAATCCTTTTTGATTTACATATTCTAAAGGTTCTCCTCCTAGTAATGAAAGACCTGCTACATATGGATGATCTAATTCTTTTAATATTCTATCTATTTCTTCTTCTGTAAATTCTTTTCCATAATTAAAGTTCCATGCTTCTGGATTAAAACACCCTTTACAATGATGGTTACATCCACTTACAAATAGTGAAACTCTTACTCCTGTTCCATTTGCTACATCGGCTATTTTTATATCTGCATAATTCATTTTTTATTCCTCCTATTACTGTATATCTGTATATAACATATTTGTTCTTAAAGCTTTATACATTCCATATCTTTCTCTTCCAAGAGCTGTATAGAATGCTTTTGCTAATTTAATATTCCCATTATCTTTTTGCTTTTGTATATATGCATATATGTCATCAAATGCTGTAACTTCATTTTGAGTTACAATACTATTATATGACCCTAAGTAATTTCTTAATGGATAATAATATCTTGTAGTTGTACCATCAGCTGATAATATTTTTTGTTTTTCAAAATCCAAATTTAGCCTACCTGCTGACTTGGCAGGTATATCAGTTGTATCACTTATCTTATTTGTTACTCCTTCTAAGTCTTTATCTCCTATTCTATGATAAGCACTATCTGTTCCTAAAATATATATATTTTCTTCTTGTACTACTTCTTTTGTTTCTGAGTTAGTAACTATCGTGTATCCATTATAAACTTTACCCCCAATGTCTAGTCCTTGTACAAAGCTAATTAATGAAATATTATTAATTAATAAATCCCATTCTTCTTCTTTTAGTTTTGGTAACTGAAATTCTATCCCTGTTGCTAATGAATATTTATTATAATTAGCTATTGCAATTGATAAATTTGATTCTATTTTATTTCTTATTACTTCTAAACGGTGCAAATTAAAATTTGATAGGTCATTTTCTATATTCACATTATTGTCAAATATTTTTTTATTAGCCCATTCTGTTGTTTGGTTTTCTGTTTGTATTTTTTTCCAATTCCATTGATTAGTATCTTCTGAATATACTAAATCATATGCATCACCATATGTTAACTCTCCTAAGTTGTCTCTTACCCAATCTGTAAATTTATCTGCTTCTTTATAATATTTAATAGCTGCATCATTATTCAATATATATTTTTCATAATAATCTCTTGCAACTTCTCCTCTTGTTTTTCCTGTAATTGTATTTCCTTGAATAGTTGCTTTTCCATTTGATAAATAAAATATTGCACCTTTAGACCCATCTTGATTCTCTATGTTTTCTCCATAATAGTACTTAGTTCCATTTATTTTAACATATTTATACGGAACACTATTTATATCTTCCTCTAGGGTTTCTTTCTCTATTTCCACATCATTATATAATACAGTTCCATCAGGTTTAATTTCAATTCCATCAATTAGATACCCTTCTTCATTTACATAGTTGCCACCTATTTTTCCTTGAACTGTAATATAGTTGTCTAAAGAATATGTTATGATTACATCTATATCATTTTTTTGATATCTACAACTATATGTTATATATGGTTTTAAACCATATAAAGTTTCTCCATTGTTATCTAAAGATTTTTTTATTGGATTTCCACTTGCATCATATTTTGTATTTCCTGCCTCATCTTTTTCATATTCATATGTAGGATTTCCACTTGCATCAGTTATTATGTTTCCTGTTGCATCTCTTGCATATTCGTAAAGATAATTTGTATTTTCATATGGCGAATAAATATAAAAACCATCATACATTGTATATACTAATGCTGGTATAAAATTATTCATATCTTCTTGAGTATATCCTTTAAGTCCAAATGTTGACATTATAGAATTTTTAAAGGTTGATACAGACGCCTCTATATCTCTTAGTTTCGAATTCGACAAATCTGACATTGTACTATTTGCAGTATTTATTTGAAAAGCTTTTATTGCATCAAATGTTGCTGTTGTAAGTTTTGTATCATATAAAGTTTGTGTATTTAAAGTCTGTATTTGGTATTGTGTATATACAGAAAGAACTAATGATATTGGAATTATTATTATTACGGATATTATTGCCAGATCTTGTATTTTCATATGTATTCATCTCTTTTCTTATTTCTTCATATTATATAATTACTACATTTACAAACTTTTGTCAATAGATAAATTTGGTATTAACGTCTTAAAAACGCTAAAAGAGCGTATTTCTACGCTCTTTATTTTTTTGTAAATTTATTCTGAAAATATTTGATCAAATTCTTCTCCTTCGATCTTTTCTTTTTCTAATAATATTCCAGCAACCCTATGAAGTTTATCAACATGCTCTGTTAAAATTTCTCTTGCTCTATTATAAGCTTTATCTACTATTCTCTTAACTTCTTCATCTATTATTCCCGCTGTTTCTTCTGAATAGTCTTTTGTTTGTGCAAAGTCTCTTCCTAAAAATACTTCTCCTTGGCCTCCACCAAACATTATTGTTCCAACTCTCTCACTCATACCATATTTTGTTACCATATTTCTAGCAATTTGTGAAGCTCTTTCTATATCATTGCTTGCTCCTGTTGATATATCATTTAATATTATAGCTTCAGCAACTCTACCTCCAAGTAAAGATACAATATTTTCTTCCATTTCTGTTTTTGACATAAATGATTTATCTTCTGTTGGTCTATACATTGTATAACCTCCAGCCATTCCTCTTGGTACTATTGATATTTGGTGTACAGGATCTTGTGTTTCAAGATATCTACTTACAACAGCATGACCTGCTTCATGATATGCGACTAACCTATTTTCTTTTTCACTTCTTACTCTTGTTTTCTTTTCTGGTCCCATAGTTACTTTAACCATGGCATCTTCTATTTCTTTCATTCCAATTT
>CAMEJH010000084.1 GCA_945919455.1 uncultured Clostridium sp.
TTAAAAGAAGCAGTTATAAATGCTATTGTACATAATGATTATTCTTATGGAAATTCTCCTATCATAGAATTATATTCTGATAGAATTGAAATAACATCTGCAGGTGGTTTGCCACAAGAATTATCACAAGAAGAATTTTTAGAAGGTGTTACTGCTCCAAGAAATAAAGAACTTATTAGAGTATTTAAAGATGTAGATTTAATTGAAAATATAGGTTCTGGAGTATTAAGAATTTTAGATGCTTATGATAAAAGTTGTTTTAAATTTATGGATCATTTTTTAAGAGTTTCTTTTAAATATAAAGAAAATCCTTTTGAATATGACTCAAAAAATAAAGTGTCAGCAAATGACACAATAAATGACACATTAAAAGACACAACAAAATTAACTAAAAATGAACAACAAATTTTAAGTTTAATAATTAGTAATAATCAAATAACAAGAGAGGAAATCGTAAATGAAACAAAACTTTCAGATAGAACTATATCAAGAGCAATAAAACGTTTACAAGATGAAAATTTTATCTTAAGAGAAGGTTCAAAGAAAACTGGATATTGGAAAGTTTTAAAATAATTTATTGGTCGAAAAGTTGACCAATAAAACCATATAAGGAGGAAAATTATGGAAGAAAATTTTGATGTACTAAATGAACTTGGAGAGTTTACTGGAGAAATTGCAACAAGAGATGAATGTCATACAAAAGGATTATGGCATAGAGCTGTATATGCTTTTATTATAGATGATAAAGGAAATATCTTATTACAAAAAAGAAGTGAAAATAAAAAGTTATGGCCTAATATGTGGGATGTAACTGTTGGAGGACATGTAGATGCAGGAGAATTTGGAAGACAAGCTCTAATAAGAGAAGTTAAAGAAGAACTGGGAATTGAAATTAAGGATGATGATGTTAAATATCTAATTGGTTCTACATCAATAAACGAACAAGGTGATATTATAAATAAACACTATAATGAATGCTATTTAATTACAAAAAATATTGATATTTCAGATATAAAGTTACAAAAGGAAGAAGTTTCTGAAGTACGATACTTCTCAAAAGATGAATTATTAAAAAGAATTTCAAATAATTATGAAGGGCTAACAGATAAAACAGGACCATGGAATTTTTTAGAAAAAATTTTAGAGAGATATGTGTAATATGGCAGATTTCGTTGTAATTTTAATAAAAATATGATAAAATATAAAGACAAATAAAACCATAAAGTAGTAAAGGTCAGGCTACTTTAAAACTCAACTAAATAATTTTAGGAGGAATAACCTATGATAATAAACAATAAAATGGAAAGCATAAAGAAAATCAATGAGTTAGGACTAAACAAGTTTCCAGAGCAATTATTTAGAGAAAATGAACAAGCAAAGGTAAAAGAATTTTTAGATAAGTATCCTGCAAAATATTATGCAATTCGGGATAGATCAAAAGCAGGAGGTATTTTTAAATTAAAAGTTGCCTTAGATGATGTTCTCGCAGAGATAAGAGGTTATCAGTTATTCACAATCAATGTGAGTTCTGCCAATTATGTGGAAAATCAAATTTTAGTAGGAGAAATACAGATTTTATCAAATGGAGAAGTTTATGCAACATTATCTGTGGATCCAAGTGCATCAGTAAGAGATGCTTTAAAATATCCTACATTTAATTTGAAAACGGACATATTTGATAAAAAATTGAACAAGATTCCATACTTTGATTTGATTTACCAGTACATAGTAAGCCATAATTTGCAAAATGTGATTGTTGAATTTGCTCTGTTTAACAAGGAAGTTGGTATCAAAAAAGAAAAAGTTATAGTGTACGAATTAAGGACACATTATTAAATTCTGACCTAAAAGAAGCATTCACTCTTAATTGAATGCTTCTTTTATCATATAAATAATAAAAATTAAGAGTGTATGAACTACCACTCCATTTCTTCATATTCTAGTTCTTCCTCATATTCAATTTGTTTTTCTGGGTCAAGATAAATAGCATTTTCAAATTCAAAATCTCTAATAAATTCTTCTTCAGAAGAAACTGAAAACTTATTACATACCCAATGTATGAATTTATCGACTGTTTTTTGAAATGTATTTATAACTTTTCGTAAAAAGCTATTTTCCTTTTCTAACTGGTAAATTTCATCTTTGTATTTATTTTCTATATTTTGTATTTCTTCTTTAAGTTTAAAAGAATAGTCGTTTTCCAGATTTTCGCACTTTTCTTTAAGTTCTTTATTTTCATGCATTATAGATTTTCTTTCTTTTTCATATTTTGAAGCTCTTTCAACTGTATTAACTTGATTTTGCAGTGTTAAATAAAGCAAAGAAATTTGTTCTTGTTGTTCTTTAATCATTTTATCTCTTGGCTCTACAACTAATTCTTGTATTTTTTCATCTCTATTTCTCACTAACTTTCCAAAACTTTTAACATCAGGTGTTTCTGGTAGTTCTAATTTAATATCTTTAAGAACAGTTTTTATTTTTTCAAAATTTGTAATTTTTTTATAATCTTCAACAGGTAAATGTACTCGTTCACTTGGATTTCCTCTTTCTAAATCAAATCCATTTGCAGTTATATAAGAGTGAAAAGCATTTTGCAATTGCCTATAACTATCTTTAGCTTTCCAAAATTCACTACAAGCGATTTTATCAATGTTATTACCTTTTTTATCTGTAGTATGAACTACTGGAATAAAAACTAAGTGCATATGTGGAGTTTCCTCATCCATATGCACTTTTGCAGATAAAATATATTGTTCGCCTAAATCCTTGTATTCACAAACGAATTTGTAGGCTGTTTCAAAATATCTTTTAGTTTCATCTTTTCCAATTGTGTCGAAGAAGGCTTTATCAGATGTAATTATATATTCACAAATAATATTACTAACTGTTTTGATTTGACCTTTTAAATTATATTCTTTTCGTATTCTATCAAATTCTTTTTCATAAGTAAATTGAGTGTCTTTTAATGAATAATTTAAATTTGATTTTTCTTTATCAATATTTTTATTGGAATAGTTTTTATTTCTTCTTTCATTGTGTCTAAATATTCCTTTTAAATTTTCTCTTTTGTATTTTGCATTTCTAATTATTGTATAACTCATATATGCGTTCCTCCTTTTCTAGCACAGCAAATAACACTATGCTAGTTAAATTTTTTCTCTTTTTTAAATTGTGTTGTAACACACTACGACACTTTTTTACCCTTATGGGAAAAAGTGTAAGTGTGGTAGGGACACCCTACACCCGTTTTACCTAAATATGCTTATTGCAATTTAGGTAAAAAAATAGCAACACAAAAATTGATAACCAATTTTTATATTGCTATTTTCACAAAAGCAGTTATGCTTTTGTGCTTTGCTAAAGTCATTACACATTAGCATATAAGCTGTTTAAAAATTCAGGAGAATAGTCTCTACCAGAATATTTCATTGAATTTTTATTTGCCTTATTTTTTATATAAGTATAATTATTATTAGTATTGATTGGTCGGAAATTTTCCGATTCGGTAATCGTAGAATCTCCGTTTATATAATCGTAATTTTTACGATTATGTGATATTTCTATATTTTGATGTTGTATTTTTGCAACATATATAAGTTTTGGTTTGCTAAAACCTTGTTTCTTTTCATATATTAAATTAACATCTGATAGTTGTTTAAATGCTTTAGTAACAGTTTTATCAGATAGATTTAATTTATCTTGTACTTCTTTTCTAGTAAATATCAAATATACATTTCCATTTTCATCATGCCAATTATTCTTTATAGATAATGATAATCTATCTAATAGAAAACCATATAACAATTTACTATCAGAATTTAATGTGTTTTTATATAAAGGATTTATAAATAATTCCTGTGGTATTTGATAATATTTATGATTTAGAGTTTCATTAACTTTGTAAAAATTAAAATCTTGCATATATTTTCCTTTACTTCGCACGACAATCGATTTTGTGGCGAAAAATTAGAACAGGTAATAAACTATGCCTGTTCGTTTTGAATTTTAAATATGCAAAATTTGATTTTTAATAAATTTGAAATTTTTTCAGAATAAATACTGTTTAAAATTTTTCTAACAGATTTCTAACAAAACTTGAAAAAGTTTCATCAGATTTATATAAATTATAAATTGTTTATGTTACAATAAAAAGCAACGAAATAGTCTGAAATAATAAGGTTTTGAATACAAAAATAACAGGATTAAAAAGTATTATTCATCACTAACCATTAAAATGATAGAATAACTTAAAATCCTGCGGTTGAATAAACCGTGCCGGTTCGATTCCGGCCATCTGCACCAACGACGTTTCTGTTCGAACTAAATTGAACAGAGAGATATAAAAATCAATCAGTAAAATGGTTGATTTTTTCTTTTGCAAAAAATCATCCTAATTCTATACGGAAAGGATGGTGCTTGAAATGAAGATAATTAAGCAAGAACTAGAATTTGAGGAGTGTCTAAAACAACGACTTGAATTTATATGTGAGTTTTCTAAAGTTACTCCTACTTTTATCAATGGTAGCATTAGAAAAATTGAAAATACTAATCTTACATATATTGAGCCACATAGAGTAATCATTAAAAACATTACATTTTTAGTTTTTAATTACTCAAATGATGTGTATATTTCTAATTTAACAAAAAAGATTAAATTATCAGAGTTAGAAGAATATTTGAAAAATATATAAATTGTAAATATTTGACATTTCTTTAAATCGTGATATAATATAGACAATTAATTATGTATAGCTGTTCGTCAAGAGCTATATATTTATGAGTACTTTGAAAAGATTATATTATATTGCATTATTATATTTTAGTTTATGATAAATGGATTTAGGAGATGTCAACAGTACTCGTATTGTACTTTGATGTCTCTTTTTTGTTAGGAGGTTATGCAAATTGAACGAAAAAAAGAAAAAATGTGGTTTGTATATGAGAGTTTCAACAGAAGACCAAGCAAGAGAACGGCTTTAGTCTTCCAGAACAAAGAGAAAGATT
>CAMEJH010000085.1 GCA_945919455.1 uncultured Clostridium sp.
GGCCATATAATTCAGCATCATAAGGACATAAAATAATAGGTGGTCTTTCCATATAATCTGCAATATTATTAATTTGTTCTGTACGAGAATTCATAAAATGACCAGCTTGTCTTTCAGCAGAATCCTTAGCCCATTGTAAATTATAATAATCTTTTTGATCAGTTTTTCCTGTAATTCTATGATATTTAATACCTGTATGAACACGTACACCATTATGTGCAATATAAGGTTTTATATAATCATAATCAGCTTCATAACCAATATCTCTATAAAATTCTCTATAATTGAAATCTCCTGGATATCCATCAATAGAACTCCAAACTTGTTGAGAAGACTTCATATCACGACCAAAACAAACAAGTCCACCAGGCGAAACAATAGGGGCACAAGTTCCATAAATAGGAGTAGGGTCTGCATATAAGATTCCATGAGATTCTAAGATTGCATATTCAATGCCAAATTCTTTAAGATATTTATCAGCTTCTGGAACATAACCACATTCAGGAAGCCAAATTCCACGAGGTTTTCTTTTAAAATATCTTTCATATGTCTGAACACCAACTGCAATTTGAGCTCTAATTGTCTCTTCTGTAACATAAAGAATAGGGAAATATCCATGAGTTGCACCACAAGCTATTATTTCTAAAACTCCAATATCTTGAAAATGTTTAAATTGTTCAATTATATTGCAATTCCAAACATCTCTAAAAAGATGCAAGTCATTTGAATATCTATTATAATAATAGTGAGAAAGTTCATTAACTCTCTTATCATATTTTGTACGTTCAATTTCTTTTTCGGATAATTCAATCATTTTTTTTAAATAATTTATGTATTTATTTTGTAATAATTTATTATCTAACATTGAAAGTAGAGTAGGAGTTATTGACATTGTAATTCTAAAATCTACTCCTTCATCAACTAATTTTTGAAAGTTTTGTAATAGTGGTATATATGTTTCTGAAATAGCCTCATATAACCATGATTCTTCAAGATAATCATCACTTTCTGGATGATGTATAAATGGAAGATGTGCATGTAATACAAAACTTACATATCCTTTTTTTTGCATAATATTTACTCCTTTATTAAATAAATGTCGTAGGGAAAGTTCACCTACGACAGTGATAATTGTTATTTTATTCTTGCTGGTATACTTCCAGATGAAGAATTACTAGAAGGATTTGATAATTTTTCAAATAGTGAAATATCTTCATTTTGATATATTCCAGAATACATTTTCTTTAATAATTCTTCACTAATATATGGAATATTTTCAACTTTTTGCATTGCAGGTAATCTTTTTACAAAATCATATAATGATACTGATTTTTCTTCATAATTTTTTACATTTTTAAATTTAACTGTATTATTTTCGTTTGTACTAAATAATACGTGATCATTAGGAGATTCAATCTCATTTGAAGATGATACATATATATAATCAGTATGAATATTTTCTTGAATTTCTTTAGTTGCTTCTTCATTATAATGATTAGGACGTCTACCAAGTTCTACACGGTAATCACATTTACTATCATTTACATGTAAATACCAACTGTTTGCAAAATCATTTATTGGAATTTCAAAACTATAATGCATTGTATCATTATGTATTATTAAAACAGGTCTTGTTATATTAAAGAAATTTTCACCGTATTGTTTAACATAATTTTCTCTATCTTTATCAGATATATCCCAGTAAACAAATAGAGTATCTGGTGTTTGATAAAGTATTTTTACAATTGTTTCATTGTATCTATATGGTAAATCATAATATTCTACTACTTCAGCAGAAACTTTATCCTTTGATGAATTTTTTGCTGATTTCTTTGTAGATGCTTTTTTGACAGTATCTTTTTTGGCTACAGCTTTTTTTGTAGTTGATTTTGCTTTTGAAGCTACTTTTTTTGTTTTAGTAGAAGCCTTTTTTGTAGGTTTCTTTTCTTTAGTAGTATCCTTTTTTATATTTGATTTTTTTATTATTTTCTCATCGCTATTGATTTCTTTAGTTTTTGATGGCATGATTATCCTCCTATGTAAAAGACATATTTTTCTATATACTATACCAAAAATGAAATAAATTCAAGGGAATTTAGAAAAAAAGTGAAAATAATTTTATAACTGTATAGAATAAAATAGAAATACTTTGAGAAAAAATATCAAAGTATTGATATATATCATTAATTATCTAAATTAAAGATCCTATTTATGCAATAAATATATCAATAAAATATAATAAAATCAATACTTTTATAAATATTTTTAGTGAAAAATTACCATAATAAAATTAACGCATTTTGCATGCAATATTTTAAATTTAGAAGTTTATAGATTTGCAAAATTCTTTAATTTAGATAATTAAAGAAAAATATATGAATACAATATTAATTCAAAGAAAGGATGAAGCTTTATGAAATTAAAACAAAAGAAAAATGAAAATGCTATTACTTTAATAGCTCTAGTAGTAACAATTGTAGTTTTATTAATTTTGGCAGGAGTAAGCATAAGTATGCTAACAGGAGAAAATGGAATAATAACACAAGCACAAGAAGCAAAATTGGAAACAAGAGGTGGAGAGGTAGAAGAAAAAGTTAATGCGTGGAAAAATGAATATAAACTTAACAAATATTCTAAAATAGAAGTAAAATCTGAAAGTAATTTTATAAAAGATTTAAAAGAACAAAAACTAGTATTTGATGATGAAATGGATGAAGAAAATAAAATAATAAAAATAGGCAGTAGAGAAATATATTATGGCTTAGAAGAGAATGACCCAACAACATTAAAATTTTTAGTTAATTCTGGAGAAAACGGGATTGTAGTGTTACCTATAGATATTGACGATTGCAATGCATCGGGATATCAAGTGGATTGGGGAGATGGAACAACAGGAATTGATGATACTGTAATAGCAAGTAATGTTACAAAATTAGCAAGTAAAAGATTATATTTAGCAAGTTACAATCCAAATGGTATACCTCATACTTACACAGAAACCAACAAAGAATATGTAGTAACAATAACAGGAAGATGTGAGAGTATAAGTATATTTTATTCTAATGTAACAAAAGAAAAAATAATAGAGGTATTACAATGGGGAGAAACAGGTTTACAGAGTGTAAAGTTAGGATATTGTGAAAATTTAAGAAAAATAGCTGCACCAAGTGAAAATAGCTTTAGAAATATTACAAGTTTTGAATCAGCTTTTGAATGGTGCACTTCATTGAATCAAATTCCGGAAAATTTATTTGAAAATTGCGATAATACAACAAACTTTAGAGCAACTTTTTTAGGATGTACTTCATTAACGCAAATTCCAGAAAACTTATTTGAAAATTGTTTAAATGTAACAAATTTTTCTAGTACTTTTGGGAGTTGTATTTCTCTAGCAGGAAATGCTCCAGAACTATGGTTAAGAGGAACTAATGCAGAGGAAAATTTTTATAAAGGATATCCAGATGGAGAGTATTGCTTTTTCGATTGTACAGGACTTTCAAATTATAAAATAATACCAGATTATTGGAAAAAGATTCCTAAATAATAGGTAATTATTAGAACATTATAAATGTTTTAATCAATTTTAATTGTGTTATACAGTCAAAAAACAGATGTTTTAACAAATAACATCTGTTTTTGCAATATTAATTTTGAAATTTGTAAAAATACTTGAAAATTATGTAAAATATGATATATAATATATTCAAATAGAAGTACATAGGAGAAAAAAATGAAAATAGAACAAAGAAAAAGTATTAATGGAATTACATTAATAGCATTAGTAGTAACAATTGTAGTATTATTAATATTAGCAGGAATAAGTATAAGTATGCTAGCGGGAGAAAATGGAATTATAGTAAAAGCTGCAGAATCAAGAACAGAACAAAGAGCTGGAGCAGTGGAAGAAAGAAGAGATTTATGGGTTAGTGAAGTAAAGTCATCAAAATTAACTAATACTGAAGCAAAAGATTTAGATTCAATATTAGATGAGTTATTAAATGAAAAACTATTAACTGAAGAAGAAGTTCAAATAATTTAAGAACCTGAAAATACTAATAAAGAAATTAAGATAGGTAAAAGAACTATTAGCTTTAAAATTGATCAAAATAGTAGTAATGATAATGAACCGCCAATAGAAGAAGTATTAAAACCAGGAGATTTTATTCAATATGATGCTGGAAAATGGTCTAGTGGAGAAATAAACAAATTAAAGGAAGAAGGCTATTATACAACAGCAGATTTACCTACTAGTAGTAATCCATATACATTTGGAGGCTTTGACGTAGGAAGTGATAGGAATACTTCAATAGATGCTTATTCTTCTTCTCATATTACAACAAATCCAGAATTTCAAAAGGGATGGAAGGTCTTAAGTAATAAAGACGGAGTAATAAAAATTATAACAGCTGGCACTGTTGAAGCTTATCAGCACACACAGACAAGTAATGTATCAGGATTTCCATCAGGTGGAATTAGTGAATATATATTAAGAAAAGGAATTTCTAATGATAGTGAACATACACTTGAAGATTATATTAATACAGGAATAATACCAAGAGATTTTACGATGTATGAAAATGATCTTGCTGTGGAAAATTCAGCACATTGTTGTGATATTTATGAAATGTATTATTTAACAAATTCCTTAAATGGTACGGATGATCCATTAAGAAATTTAGGAATATTTTATCATCTAGCTAGTTGCCAAGAAAAGGTTGCTATTGCCCGTGTTGAACCAGGTGGAGGTATATACATGTCTACGAATACATGTTATGGAATTAGAATTGTATTAACATTAAAATCAGATATAAAAATTTCTAGTGATAATCAAGGAGATGGTTCTAGTTATGAAAAAGCATGGAAAATAGAAAGATAGATAAAATTTTAACAGTAAAAAAGAGTAAAAATTTTTCGCAATAAAAATAGAAAAAGGTTGCTTAGA
>CAMEJH010000086.1 GCA_945919455.1 uncultured Clostridium sp.
TGAGCTTCATCAAAAGTTAAAAAAAGAAAGACAAAAAGCTGAACAGCAAGAAAAATCTAAAAATAAAAGCAGAGTAAGATAATAGCGAGGGTATCCTAGAATAGGAACCCTCATATTTTATGATATTATTTAAAGAATCCATTATTTAAATAATACCAAATCTGATCATTTATATTTTTTAATATTTCCAATTCTTGTTTTAATTCTAATAATTTTATAGAGCTTTCCCTTGTTTTTACAATTCCTGTAGATGTAATTTCTTTAATATAATAAACAGTATAAGTTTTATCAATTAAATTTAATATATTATTTTGTTTCTTTTCATTATTAAGCAAGTCTTTCTTTATTTTAGGATTCATTCCTTTGTAAATAGCATTAAATGTACCATAATATTTTCCTGACTTTATTAAATCTTCATCTTTTTCATCAATATGTTCTATAAAATTTCTAATTTGTTTATTATTTATATTAGGATAATTACAAATATCATTAGTCTCATAATTATATTCAAATTTGTTTCTATCAATTCTTGCATCATCAATTGTTACTCTTGAATTATAATTAAATCTTTTAGAAATATGTCCTAATGCATTTGTTAAATTATCAATATAAAAATGGTAATATGTACATCTATTCGAAAAACCAGTATAATCTATTTTAGTAATTAATATTTTACTTAAAGAATACAATGCCTTTTCTATGTTATACTTTAGATAATATGTTGTTTCAAAATGTTCACGCCAATCTTCATTAACATTTCCCAACCACTCTCTATTAGTAGGATTATACACGTTTATCATCTCCTACTAATTCTTCATACATCCTCATTAATTCAGCTACACAATCTGATTCAGTCATTTTCTTCCAATCAAATCTATAAGCCTCCATAACAGCCTTGTCATTTTCTTGATGTGCTTTTCTTAATTCTTTTGGCATAGTTAATTCATCATATAAATCTGCAAGTGAACTATTAGGGTATAAGGCTCTTGCATCTAATATTTCTTGTGCTGTTTTTTCTATTTTTTCTTTTTGATCTTTTGTTGGATTACACAAAGGGAAGTTATTGTATACAATATCTTTTGAATACCTATAATCACTTTTCAATCTACCTGCTACGGCTCTCATCCATGCCATATGTACATTAGATGTTAATATTCCAAAATCATATAAACCAGCATTTGGTATTATTAATGTCCCCATAACAGGTATTGTATTTTTATCCAAAAAACCAATCGGCACATATTTTCTTCTTTCTGAAGATACGCATGGTATTAATAAATATGAATCTGGATTTATCTGTTCTCTAAATAAAGTCGGAGTATTGGCTAATTTAAGCGATTCAGCAGTATTAGCCTTTAATCTATCTTCTTTACACTTTTTTACTCTATTTAGCACAAGAGGCATTGCTTTTAGTTCTTCTGGTGAACAATTTACTAGCCATAAGCAATATCTTGTTTTATTATTAATAAATTCCTGAGCACCTACCATTCTTTTAATCCATTTTTTTGAGCTAGGGCATTTTTGAATAAATTCATCATAATCTTTTTCTTCTATTTTCAAATTATTATAGTCGCATGGTTTATTAGGAGCAATCATTCTTTTTCTATTGTCTAATGGATTATTTCTACTTGCAATAAATACATTTGGAGCCTCAATTAAGTATGCATTTATATTACTTACTTTTTTTATAGTATTTTCGTTAAAAATATATTTAATATCTCTACCACAATTACTAAATCCTACTATAATGCAATGGACATGCGCTTTTATACTTGCTTCACTATCCCATCTAAATGTTTGATGTGCAAAGTCTATTCTAATTCCTAGTTCAAACAACGATTTCCATAAAATTTCTGTTTGTTCTCCCTGTGATATTGAATTAGTAGAGACAAAGGCTACATGTATTGAAGTCCCTTTTATATATTGGGCAGCTAAATAATACCAACATGAAACATAATCCAATGTCCTATACTTTATATTTTTATTATTTTCAAAGACATAATCCATATCACTTTTTTGCATTTCACTCGAATATTTTGAACCAACAAATGGAGGATTTCCCATTATATAATTTAGATTTTCTTTTGGTATAACTTCATTCCAATCAATTCTCAAAGCATTTCCTTCAGTTATATTTGTATATGATTTCAAAGGTAAGAAATCTAGATTTATATGTAAAATATTTTCAGTTTCTTTCATCATTTGACTTTCAGCAATCCAAAGTGCTGTTTTAGCAACAGTTACTGCAAAGTCATTTATTTCTATTCCATAAAATTGACCAATAGAAACCTTAATTGGAGAAAAACTTTCATCTCCAAATCCTATTTGTCCACCTGAAAGTTCAAATATAACTTCGTTTTCTAATTTTCTCAAAGAAAGATATGTTTCAGTTAAGAAGTTACCACTACCACAAGCTGGGTCAAGGAATTTTAAAGAAGCCAATTTATTTTGGAATTCTTCTAATTTTTTCTTTTTAGTTTTTATAACTGTAGTTTGTTTTATTTCTTGTAATTCTTCTGTTAATCCATCTAAAAATAGAGGGTCAATTACTTTATGAATATTCTCTATTGAAGTATAGTGCATTCCTCCAGAACGTCTTGTTTCAGGGTTTAATGTACTTTCAAAAACAGCCCCAAAAATTGTTGGACTAATTTCGCTCCAATCAAAATCTTCACTTGCTTTTGATAATAGTAATTCTTTTACTGTATCATTTAGATTAGGAATTTCTATATCTTCATTTGCAAATAGTCCACCATTAACATACGGAAACTGTGCTAATTCTTCTGGCATATATGGATCTCTATTTTCTACTTTTGTATCTAATACTCTAAATAAATCAATTAATGCTCGTCTTAAATCTCTTGTTTCAAATCTTGATAAGTAATCATGAAACATTAATCTTTTCCCAAATATCCCTGCATCTTCAGCGTAAAGGCAAAAAACTAGTCTTACACAGAGCATATTTAAGCTTTTTAATGTTTCTTCATTTTCGGGATTTATATATAGTTTCAATATTTCATCATACAATTTACCAACTAATTCTCCTGCTTGAATAGAGATTTCCATTTCTCTTTTCAAGTGTTCATTTCCCGCTTCAACTAAAAATTCTAATCTATAATACTCTTTTTCTAAATTTTCCAATAATATTTCCTCTGGCTCTCCATTTGGATTTTCCATATTGTATATTAAGAAAGATTTAAAGTTACAAGTAACAACATATTTAGGGTGTTTAGAAAGTGGTAATTCCGCTATGTATTTTTTTGCTTGTTGAAAAGGATTTAATAAGCTACCATCAGATTGTCTTATTCCTTTTCTTAAATCTTTATCTATACTTTTTTGTTCAATTAAAACTTTAGTGGTTGGAATATATCCATCAATAAACCCCGTATTTTTATCTATGTGTACCTGGTCTTCAAATTCTATAAATTCAGTTGGCTTTTCTACTCCATACACTTGACTTAATAATTGTAACCAAAATGATTGACTTTGTCCTTTTTCATATCCTTTGTCTTTCCAAAATTCTGCAAATTCTTTTGCTTTTTGAGCTTGTTCATTTATTTTCATATATCTTGCTCCTTATTTTACAAATTCATAATTATCTGTTGGAAGTTTCGCACCACTTCTTTTTAATAATTCAAATTCATCATATTCTGTCATTCCGTATTCTCCTAAAATTTTGTCAATTTCAGGTCTTCTCTTATCAGGAAGTCTTGCTCCAAATACTGCAAAAAGATGTGGATTTTCGTATGTTGCATTGATTTGAGGAAAAGCAACTAATAATTCAAATCCATCTTTTTGGGCTTCTTTTACATTTTCTAAAATATATTTAAAATAATATGTTTCATTTTCTTTATATAACATAGCAACTTTATATTTGTTCCCTGTTTTTACATCTGTCCAAACTAAATACACTAAATCTCTTTCCATTTTTCTTTTACACCTCATCTTTCAAATTATATATTTCTAACATTCTTTTTCTTCTTTCTAAAAGAAACATTTTTAATAATTTTTTCATATCTTCATTTATTATATTGTTATCAAATTCAGTTAAAATTTCGTCTACGCTTTTCTCATTAACATTATTTTTTATTTTCTCTATATATGGGATAGTTTCTTCATATTTGCTGTCTTTTAGTCTTTTTAATAAATCAAAATGTCTAATTGGTCTTTCATTTTCCCAGCCTATTGCAGATTTTGACTTTGTATTTACTAATGCTTCAAATTTCATTTTATCTTTAAAAAATACTTCTATATTGTTATTATCTTCATAAGCACATAGTGACGAACCATTGTCATATAAAGGACATAATCTTAACTTCAAATATTTTTCATCATCAACCTTTTTAATGTATGGTATAACTCCCCAATTACTATGATGTCTGTCGCTATTTCCAATCAAACAATCAAATACTATTAGCTTTAATATTTCTGATATATCTAACAATTTACCAACACTATTTTCAATCATTTGTAATGAATATTTATTATTATTATATTCATCTGTTAAAGTTTCTTTATTGTAAAATGGATAATGTGCTTGTATATGCTCAAGACCTTCTCTAAAAGTAATACCATTATTTTTGTTAATGCTATAACTCATTGATCCAATTCTTCCTTTATATGTACCTATATCAACTTTAGCACATTCAACATCTATTAACTTTCCAATTTCAGTAGCAAGTTTTTCTGCCCAATATTCTCCTGTTATTATTCCTTTTTCTTTATCTTTCACTTTTGGAAATTTAAAAAGTCCTTTTTCATTTGTTTCTGGATTAATAAGCCATATCTTTTCACTTGCACCACTACCGAACTTACCAGAAACTTTATCTTCTATCCAATTATCAAAATTCTTAACTTCAAACATTTA
>CAMEJH010000087.1 GCA_945919455.1 uncultured Clostridium sp.
ACTGGCAAACTTTTTGTTATATTAAAACTTTTTCCTTCTAATGAAATCATAGAAGCTGTAATGCATGTCATACATGATGTAAATACTACAAAGCCATAAAATATTTTTGGCATCATTGCTTTTATTTCATCTATTGGAATTCCTATATTTTCTCCTTTTGTAATTGTTTGTATCATTCCATCAAAATTAACAGACATTGCAATTGTAACAAATAACATTAGTACCATTCCAAAACCTGCATTTATTATAAATACTGGTGATGAGAAAAATCTTTTCATTTCTTTATTTATAAGCCCTTTTAATTGTGTTCTAACTTTAAATGTTTTATCTACTGATTTTTCCCAACTTGATTTCTTTGTATTTTTGCCTTTTTCTCCAAGTTTTGAAGTAATTTTAAAGTAAAATATACTAGCTACATATACAAATACAATAGCTGGAATAATGTTAATTGCAAGTAAAATTGCTAAATCTAATATATTAAAATCTTGTATTAAATTTATATATAATCCTGCTGGATAATACATTTTTGTAATTACTTCGTTTATGCTTTTTGCATTTTGTATTATATTTGCTATTAATCCTTGAATATTAAATGAAGCGTAGAAAATAAGTAATAACATAGCACTTGTAAGCGCTATTTGAACAATATTTTTTGTTTTAAATCTTGATGATAGTCCTTTTATAATGTATCCAATTATACACGCTATAATAGTTGGAATAATTGGTAATAATACTAGCATAATAAGTGATATTATGTAAAAACTTAAGTTTGTTTTTTCATATATTGCATATACAATTATTGCAGGTAGCATAAACAAAGAATTATATAAAAATTGAAAACTTATCAATTTAAATACTCTTGTAAAAAAGATTTTTGGTTTTGAAATTGGCAATGAAAATAATAAATCATTGTCTTTAGCCTCAAACAAAATCCCTTGTGATTTATATACTCCTTCAATTATTGTTAACAAAGATGTAATCATTATAAAAATTGTTAATATTATATATGTTAAGTTATATGAAGTTAATTCTTCCGCAAGCATTGCTGCATAAGAGCCTATAGATAACATTACAATTAAAGCTAAAAATATTGGCAAAATTATTTTGCTTATTTTAGATTCATTCTTTGAACTTATTTTAAATAAGCTCATATCTTGTGACATAGTTGCTTTTAATAAAGATATTAATTTTTCCATGTTTCTTTACTCCTTTTTAAAATTTTCTTCATCTAGCTCTAAAAATACTTGTTCTAAAGATTCATCACCTTTAACTTCTTCCATATTTCCTACTTTTACAATTTTTCCTTGTTTTATAATTGCAACTCTACTACATAATTTTTCTGCAACTTCTAAGATGTGTGTTGAAAAGAATATTGTCTTTCCTTCTTTACACATTTCTCTCATAATTTCTTTCATATCAAATACTGCTTTTGGATCTAATCCTACAAATGGTTCATCCATAATCAATACTTTTGGATTATGAGAAAGTGCTGCAATTAAAGCTACTTTTTGTTTCATTCCATGAGAAAAAGAAGAAATTTCATCATTTATATTGCTTTGTAGTTCAAATAGAGTAACATATTTTTCTATTTTTTCTTTTCTTTCATTTTTTGGCACTTCATACATATCACAAATAAAATTAATAAAGCCAATTGCTTTCATATTTTCATATAAGTCCGGATTGTCTGGTACATAAGCCATCTGCATTTTACAAGCAATTGGTTCTTTTTTTATAGATTTTCCATTAATTAAAATCTCACCTTGTTCAAAGTCTAATATTCCTGCAATAGCTTTTAAAGTAGTAGTTTTTCCTGCACCATTGTGTCCTATAAATGCAAATATTTCTCCATTATCTACTTTAAGAGATATGTTGTCTACCGCCTTTTTTTCATTGTTATAAATTTTACTAAAATTTTTAATCTCAATCATTATTTTCCCCTTTTCTCATTTTTTAATATTCCATCATAAGAGAGCAGTTAATTACCACTCTCTTATGATTGTGTACAGCTTAAACTTATTTTTTTCTTATTGGAATTTGAATTTCAGTAAGCCATTCATCTTCGCTTCCTTTATTCCACATTCCATCTATATATCTTTCTCTTATTGGCTCTGCTATTTCATAGCCATTGTCCTCAACCCATTTTATAAGGAAACTATATGATTCTCTTAAATTATCATACGCTCCTTTATGGTAAATACAAGCTGCTTTGACTGGATTTAGCTTTTCGAATTTTATTGTCTCGTTTGGTGTTCCCATTTCTGTTACTGCTTGTGCATATCTTATTTTGATATCTTTTTCTTTATATTCTCCATCTAAGTAACTAACGTAACAATAATCTGGTTCTAAACATTTAATATTTGGATTTGTACTTTTACATTCTCCAGCAGATTGTAATATAAATTTTACAATTTCACTAAAATCTTTAATAACTCCTTCTTTGTAATATATTGTGTAACTTGGTAATTCTTTCACAATAACTTCTCTTTCCATATTTTTTCCCTCCAATAAATTATTTATTTGAAGTAATTGACTATTAGATAGAGATATTTCAGCTTCTAACTCTTGTTTTCTTAATTTTAAAATTTGTTCTAAATCACTACCATGCAAAATACTTTTTATATTATTAATTGATAATCCCATTTGTCTTAATGAAATAATTTTAGCCAATTCCGGAAGTTGGCTAGTTTGGTAAAAACGATATCCTGTTTCATCATCTACATACGCTGGTATTAAGATTCCTTCTTTTTCATAATAGCGAAGTGTTTTTATTGTTGTTTTTGATAGTTCTGAAAATTCTCCAATTCTATACATAATCTTTCCTCCTTAACTATAATTTACCTTATCCTCTTAGGAGAGAGTCAAAAGTTTTTGTTAAAATTTTATATTTTTCTTTTATTGTTATTCTTATTTATTTTTGCAATATTTTTAAATTTTTCTCTTTTTTCATTTAAATAGTTTTCGCTATCATTATTATATCTGGCTTCATTTTGAAGTTTAATATAAGAATTAAACCTATCTTGTGATAATTCTCCATTTGCTATTGCTTCTAATATTTTACATCCTGGTTCATTTGTATGAGTACAATCTGAAAATTTGCATTTTCCTAGATATTGCTCTACATCTTGAAATGTTTTATCTAATCCTTCAGATACTTCCCACATTCCTAGTTCTCTCATTCCTGGTGTGTCTATGATCATTGCTCCATTTGGTAGCATTATTAAATTTCTCGATGTTGTAGTATGTCTTCCTCTTGAATCATCTTCCCTAATTTCAGATGTTTTCATTATTTCTTGTCCATATAAAGTGTTTACAAGAGTAGATTTGCCAACACCAGATGATCCTAAAAATACAATAGTTTTTCCTTTTGTAAAATATTTTTTTATATCTTCGATTCCTTCTTTTGTTTTACAACTTATTGCATAAATATCTACTCCTATTGCTATACTTTCTGCCTCATTTACATAGCTTTCATAATCTTCTACTAAATCTCTTTTGGTTAGAATAATTACTGGAATTGCTCCGGATTGCCAAGATAAAGTTAAATATCTTTCTAGCCTGTGCAAGTTAAAATTATTATTTAATGATTGCATTATAAATACATAATCAAAGTTTGATGCAACAAGTTGTTCATGTTGTTTATGCAATTCATGATTTTTGTCACTTGAAGATGCTACTCTTGAAAAAGAACTTTCTCTTTTTAGTGTTTCAGTTATCATGCTATCTCCATTTTCATTCCATTCAATTAATACAAAGTCTCCAGTTGTTGGATATATTGAATTTGGATTATCGTAAAAACATCCTCTTTTTATTTTTGCAAATCCACTTCCTTTATCACATACAATTTCATATCTTTCTTTATGTGTTGCTATTATTCTTGCTGGAATTTTACTTTCCATATTATTTTTTACTAAATTTTCTTTAAATCCATAATCTTTTATATTCACTTTATTTTCCTCCATCTTAATTAATTTATTTAATTAAGATAATACGGAATCCAATTTTATTTTATTATTTTTCAAAAAATTTCCTCCTTTTTTTCACTTTCCTTAATTAACTTTACAATATTATCGGCTCTTTATCATTCCTATAATTTGTTGAAAATTATTGTCCTCTCTTTCATTGAAATTTTATCCACTTCATAACCATATTCTTTTAATTCTTTTTTATAAGTTAAAAATGAGTGATCTATCTCAAATCCTAAAATCTTCTTAATTTCTTCATAAGTTAATTTATAATTATCCTTTTTATTTTCTTTTAAATAATTCCATAAGGGTTCATATTTACTCATTTTTAACACACTCCTAAATTGTAATTTTCAATTACCATATAGATTGTGTTTCGCCTGTTGCTTTTTGTATTATTGGTATTCCAAATATATTATAATATATTTTATACTTTTCGCTTGTAGTAGTCCCCTGTCCAAAAAATCCAGAGGGATTGCCATTACTAATAACTCTCCATTGTTCTTCTTTTCTAATTGGTATAATAAAAGATAATATTGCAATTCCTACTAATATTGCAATTATAACAATACTTTTCTTTTTCATCCATTATTCTCCTTTAAGATTTATTTTTATTTCTCCTACTCCACCATCTACTGATAAGTGGTTTTCACCTGTTCCATACACTCTATCCATTTCAAGTTTTTGTCCATCTAGTGTAACAGAACCTATTCCCTTACTTACATCAATAGTATAATTTTCAGAACTATCTAGTAAATTTATATTTATAGCTCCAACTCCTGAATCCACTTCACTTTTTCCTGTTAATTTACCACTAAAAACAAATTCTCCCATTCCAAGGTTTGCTTTTAAATTGTTTATTTC
>CAMEJH010000088.1 GCA_945919455.1 uncultured Clostridium sp.
TTTTTATTTTCATTTCCCTGTCTAATCATTCTACCATTTCGTTGAGTTAAATCAGAAGGTTTCCATGCACAATCTAAATGATGAGTTGCAATTAACTTATCTTGAACATTAGTACCTGCACCCATTTTTTGAGTTGAACCCATTAACACTCTAACTTGTCCTTTTCTTACTTTACTAAATAATTCTTTCTTTTTAACCTCATTATCTGCCTCATGAATAAAAGCTATTTCATCAGGTGGAATACCTTTTTGAATTAGCTTTTTCTTTAATTCATTATATACATCTGTAAATTCTTCTTTTTCATATCCTTTCAAGTCTTTTGGAGTTGATAAATCACAGAATACAAGTTGTGTTGATTTCTTATCACTATTTTCATTCCATATTCTATAAACATTTTCTGCACATGAATTTACTTTGCTACTTTCCGAATCTGGTAATAAAGGATTCATAAGTCTTTGGTCTAATGCTAGTTTTCTACCCTCATTTGTAATTTTAAGCATATTATCTTCTGTTGCATCAACTGTTCCTGACCTTATTTTCTCTGCTCTTTCTCCTAAAGCCTTTACCATTTCTTGTTGTATTTCACTAGGTTTTACTACTACATTTATATTTTCAAATTCTGGTGTTGGCAAATTTAATGTTTCAGCAGTTTGAATATCTGCTACTTCTTTAAACATAGACATTAGCTCTGGTAAATTGTGAAATTTTGCAAATCTTGTTTTTGCTCTATATCCTGTACCCTCTGGTGCAAGTTCTATTGCAGTAACTGTTTCTCCAAATGTACTTGCCCAATTATCAAAATGTTCTAAACTATTTTCTTTTAGTCCAGAATATTGTAAATATCTTTGCATTGTATAAAGTTCTGCCATTGAGTTACTTACTGGTGTTCCAGTAGCAAATACAGAACCTTTGCCTCCTGTAATTTCATCTAAATATCTACATTTCATAAAAAGGTCGGAAGATTTTTGTGCTTCAGTTTGTGCTATTCCACCTACATTACGCATTTTCGTATATAAAAACAAATTCTTATAATTATGAGCTTCATCAACAAATAATTTATCTACACCTAATTCTTCAAATGTTACAACATCATCTTTTCTTTCTTCCTTATGTAATTTCTCTAATCTAGTTTCTAATGATTTTCTTGTTTTCTCCATTTGTTTAATAGTATAGTTTTCTCCTCTGTTTGATTTTTCAGAGGCAATTCCTTTTGTAATATCACTTATTTGTTCTTCTAATAATGCAATTTGTCTTTCTATTGACATTGGTATTCTTTCAAATTGTGAATGTCCAATAATTACTGCATCAAATTCTCCTGTTGCTATCCTACTACAAAATTTCTTTCTATTTTTGGTTTCAAAGTCTTTTTTAGTAGCAACTAAAATATTGGCACTTGGATAAAGTTGCAAAAACTCACTTGCAAACTGCTCTATAATATGATTTGGAACTACAAATAAAGACTTATTACATAAGCCTAAACGCTTACTTTCCATTGCAGCTGCAACCATCTCAAAAGTCTTTCCTGCACCTACTTCATGTGCTAATAATGTGTTATTACCATATAAAACATGTGCTACTGCATTAAGTTGATGTGTTCTTAATTTTATCTCTGGATTCATTCCTACAAAACCTATATGAGAGCCATCATATTCTCTTGGTCTTATGCAATTAAATTTATCATTATAAAGTCTTACTAAATGATTTCTTCTTTCTGGATCTTCCCATACCCAATTTAAGAATGCTTCTTTTATTGCGTCTTGTTTACTACAAGCTATTGCAGTTTCTTTTCTGTTTAACACTCTTTGTTTTCTTCCCTCATCATCTATAAATGTATCAAATATTTTTACATCTTTTAGATTAAGTGTCTGTTCTATTATTTTGTATGCATTTATTCTTGATGTACCATAAGTTGTATATGCTTTTACATTATTTCTATCATTACTTTTTCCATCAATATACCATTCAGCAGTTATATTAGAATATTTAACATGAATATCCCATCTGTTATAACTTGGTGTATCTAATAATTCAAAAATAAACTTTCTAATGATTTCTGGAGGTATCCATGTTGAGCCTAACTTAATTCCAATTTCACTTGCAGTAAGGTCTTTTGGAATAACCTCTTTTAATTTTTCAACATTTATATTAAAACTAGAATCTTCTTTTGCAAATTGTTCTGCAACTTTTAGTTTTTCTCTAACATTACCAGATAAATATTCATCAGCAGTTACCCAATTATTTGTATTTTCATAATCAGGTACTTTAAATATAACACCCTCTAAACTATTTATTATTTCTTCTTTGTCTATCTTGCATAATTGTTGCATATAATCTAAATCAACTTTTGCCTTATCTTGTATAGATAAAATCAAAGCCTCATCTGGAGTATCTACTTGTAATACTTTCTTTTTAGCTTTTATAGTTCTTTTGCTAAATATATCAGCTTTTCCTACAAAATTGCCCTCTCCATCTATCTTTTCAAGTGAGCATAATAAGAAATAACTACTATCATTAGAAAATGCTGTTTCATTTGCTCTTGAATTTATTAAGCCATATTCTTTTGTAAATCTATCATATAATTCATTTAATTTTGCTTGTGCAATATGAATTTCCTCATCTGAATAATCTTCCATTTGAAAATCAATTAATTCTCTTACCTGTTCTCTTAACAAAATTAAACCTTTTATTCTATTTTGTGCCGTTAAAGGTAACTCATCTTGTAATATCATTTTTGAATTTTCTCTAAAATACAATTTATCATCTACTATTGCATAAGAATAATTCTTAACAGTTGGAATTGCAGGTATTGATGTGTCTTCTTGTTCAATTTCATTTTCAATACTATTATTCTGTAATTCTCCATGTATATTAGTTATCGCATAATTTAATTGTTCTTCTAAATTTGTGTCTTCTTCTGCTTTACAAGTTGAATCATAGCCATAAGCAGTAGATACCATTTCCATTTTTCCTAATATCATATCTGGATTATCTACAAAATATTTATTCATTGTAATATTGTTTTCATCTCTATCAAGATATACCCAATCTGGCATTATATCGGTCAAATTTTCTCTTTTTTGTAAGAAGATAATATCTGATGTTACTTTTGTTCCTGCATTCTTTGTAAAAGTATTATCTGGTAATCTAATAGCACCTAAAAGGTCTGCTCTTTGTGCTAAATACTTTCTAACCTCTGGACTTGCTTTATCCATTGTTCCTTTTGAAGTAATAAATGCAATTACTCCTCCTGGTCTAACTTTATCTAAAGTTTTAGCAAAGAAATAATCGTGTATTAGAAAATTATTTTTATCATATCTTTTATCATTAACTTTGAAATCTCCAAATGGCACATTTCCTATTGCTATATCAAAAAACGAATCTGGTAAATCTGCTTTTTCATAACCTTGAACTTTAATATTTGCTTTTTGATATAATTGTTTTGCTATCTTACCACTTATGGAATCAAGTTCTACTCCATATAGTTTTGAGCTTTGCATTTCTTGTGGCAACATTCCTAAAAAATTTCCTGTACCACAACTTGGTTCAAGAATATTTGCTTGTTCAACACCCATGCTTTTTAGAGTGTCATATATTGCATTTATAACTACTGGTGGTGTATAAAAAGCAGTTAATGTTGAAGCTCTTGCTGACTTATATTCTTCATCTGTAAGAATTTCTTTTAATTCGTTATATTCTTCACTCCAATTATCTTTACTTTCATCAAACACATCTGGAAGTCCACCCCAACCGACATATTTCGACAAAATATTCTGTTCTTCTGAATTTGCTAATCTATTTTCATCTTCTAACTTATGTAAAAGTTTTATTGCTTCAATATTTCTTCTTACTTTTTCTTTTGGTGTACCTTCTCCTAATAATTTATCATCAATGTGATAATTAACATTTTCTTGTTTAGGTTTTAGTTCTACTATTTCCTGTTTATTAGTAGTAATTTCTTTTTCAAAGTTTCTTTCATTACTATGATAAAGTGAAACTGCTCGTAAATAACTTTCATTTCTCATAATTGGATAATGTGCAGTTTCTAACATTGTTTGGTCTAACAAAACAATTTCATCTAATTCTTTGTTAATAGCCTCAACTCTATATTTTCTATCACTTTCTAAATAAATAATTTGTCCAATTTTAAATTGTGTGATTGAATTTTTCTCTATCGTTTTATCTTTTATTTCAACATCTAGAAATTGCTCTTTAAACAATTCTTCCAATTTACTTATTATTTCATCTTCACTTTGATTTTTTTCAAACCATAATGCTTCTTCGATTATACTTTCCCATGAGTTATCATCTTGTTTAGTTCCATATTCTATTGTTGCATTACCATTAGTATAATGTAATTCTACTGCATTTTTATTATTTATAACTCTTGCAACGGTATACGATTTACTTTCGTCCATATTCTTAATATCGTCTGTTATAAAATATGCGTCATAATCATCAGGCTCAAGAGAATCTGAATGTTCAATAAATTTACTTTCTAAATTATCAATAAATTCTTGGCTAACTTCTTCTAGGTTTGTATTTGCTAATTCTGTAATATCAGTAAACTCTGCTAAATCTTTCCTTATATCATCTAAAGTCTTTTTATCTGCATTTTCTGAATATTCTAAAAGTCCACCATCAATTTCTGTTCCTCTGTTGTCATATATTGCATAATAATATCCCTCATCGTTTGTGTGAAAATGAAAATAATTTCCATTATTCAACTTATAATTTTTTTCAATATTTATACTAGATATATCTATAAAATCATTTGTATTTTCTTTTAA
>CAMEJH010000089.1 GCA_945919455.1 uncultured Clostridium sp.
CATATTAGAAAAAAACGAATCTAATATTTTTGAAAAAAATTATTTTTGTGTCTATACTAAGTTGATTTGAATTGTTTGTACTGAAAAATTAGTACATAACTAATATAACATATTTTCTAAGTTTTTACAAGTAGTTTTTTGAACTTTTTTATTATAGTATATTTTTTATTTATAATAAATAAAAAATAGCAATCTATTTTGCTATTTTTAATAATTTATTTTAAGTTTATTTATACACTCCTCAGTGTATTTGTGGTCTAATTCATAAAAACTATTTATACTAGAAGTTAAAGAATTTAAATCTATTTTATTGTTATTATATAAATAATGTCTCTTTTTTAGTTTTCCTTTTATTCTTCTATAATTAGCATAATTACGATTTTTCTTTCTTCCTAAAAATATAAAATTTTGATTACCTGAATATATTCTTGTTTTTCTATTTAATGTAAGTTTTTCCTTTAATAAAAATTCTTTAATATTTTTTAAACACTCTTCTAAATATTGTTTTGACTTATGAAATAAAACAAAATCATCTTGATACCTAACATAATATTTAATTTTTAAATCTTCTTTTATATAATGATCTAAATCATTTAAGTAAAAAATAGCTAAACATTGAGATGTCATATTTCCTATTCCAAGTCCTGTATCATAGCTATCTATTATATCAAATACAATTTTTAGTGCTTCTTTATCTTTTATTTTCTTTACTAACTTATTTTTTAATATTTCGTGATCTATACTTGCAAAATATTTACTAATATCACATTTTAAAATGTAGTATTTAGGATATTGAATTTTGCAGTTCCTTATATATTTATAATAATATTCTAATCCTTTTTTGGTTCCTTTACTTTTTCTGCTGGCAACATTTTCATCTATAAGGCATGGTAATAATGCAGGATATAAAATTTGTCTTGTAACTAAATGATTTATAACTTTATCTTGCATATTTTGACTAATTATTGTTCTTTCCTTTGGTTCATATATTGTAAATATATTATATTTACCTGGTTTATATTCTCTTTTTTCTAATATATTATAAATTCTTGTTATATATAAGCATTTATATTCTTTAAACAATTCCACTTTTCTTTTATTTCTAGTATTTTTGCATACCTCATTGTAAACTTCTTCTATGTTTTTTATTGAGCATAAATTTTTATATAAATTATTTTTCCTTTTAATATTTTTCTCCTCCTTAATATAAATCGCACAATAAAAAGCAGTAAAAATACTGCTTAAAATAGTTCTAAAATATATTCCCTTTCGCAAAATACTACTAACAAATATATTTATCTATTTTCCTTTATAGTGTTTTCCACTAATGGACATATACTGTTTCTATATTATCTCTTATATAAATTATATTTATATAACCACAGTTTATAGAAGCTATGGGCGAACCGGCATCGTATTAGAATTACCATTATCATTGAAGCTATCAGAGTTAGAATTGCACAAGTTGTTGTTGTTGCTGTTCACATTGCCTTCATTCACATTAGCCACATTAAAGTTAGCATTATCAGAGTTAACATTGACAGAGCGAGAGGCTAGTTCCTGACATATATGCCCTTATATAGATTTTATCCAACCTACAGTAAATTTTGATATATCATCTATCTTTTCTCCAAATTTTAGATATCTTTTATTATTTATTATTTTTTTGTCATAACATGTATTTAACAAGAAATCTGTTAGTTTTAATTTTGATATTAACTTTTCTAGCAATCTTCTTTTTTCTTCTTTGTTTTGAATTGTATTTGCTTCATACGCTATTTCTAGTAAATCATAACTAATATTTCTTATTCTATTTTTCAGTTCTATATCTTTTTTTGGAAAATTGTCTAAATTACTATCTATATTAATTATCAATTCTCTTATGTATTGGATTATTTTAAATTTTTCTTCTTTCATTTATTATTTGCTTTATTTTAAAAATCGTTTGTTCAATTCCTTCATTGTCTATTTCTCTTATTAAGTAATTGTTTATTTCATCTATTTGATTTTTTCTTTTTACATATATTACTGCTTTTTCGATATATTCATTATATCTGTTCAAATTTTTATTATCGCATTTTTCATCTATTCTATAATTATTTTTTCTATCTAGTATTAAGTAATTAATTTTTTTGTTTTCAAGTGTTGCCATTATTTTATTTAATTTATCTCTTGGAAATGCGCATACATATGTATTGTTATTTTCTGTTAAAATTTTTATTTTATAATTAAATATGTATGAAATTATATATGCATCCTTACCATATGCATATATAAATTTACCTACTTCTATTAGAAGAAGAGTTTGATTTTCAATTTTCTTTATTGTTTTTACCATTTCTATTATACCCATTTTATCACCGCTTTTCTCGGGGAGACCAAAGGCCTCCCTGATGTACTATCTATACTTAATTTTATGAGCTATAGAAATCCCATTGAACATATTCTAGTCAATTATACTCCATTCTCCACTTACTTCTTCTACTTGGATGTTAGATGGTAGATTTATTATTGGGCGAACCGGCACCGCATCAGAATTACCAAGATCATTGAAGCTATCAGAGTCAGAAAGGCACAAGTCGTTGTAGTTGCTGTGCACAAGGCCTTCACACACAAAAGCCACATCAAAGTTAGCATTACCAGAGTCAACATTGACAGAGCGAGAGGCCAGCAAATAAACATAATCTAGGCTATCTCCTAAAATTATATTTGTATTTTTTAATGTTGATCTTGTGTAATTTGCTTCACCCCAACTTGTTCCCTCATAACTATATTTTACTGTATTGTTATCGCTTGTATCTATAAAATAATAATATGCATCACATTCATATGTTGTCGCATTTTTGCTCCAGTAATTTGGATCTCCTGTTCCATCACTTGATGTTGCTGTTCCATTTGTATCTGGATGCCAATAATTTACTCTTTTATTCGCATAATCATTTGTTGCCTCATTTGTGAATGTATATGTGTTAAAACTTGGCTCTACAAATCCGGTTACTCTATTTACATCTTTTAATGTCATACTTCTTGATGTTATTGTCTTTCCTTGTACTGTTCCTCCATATACTGCACATGCTGTATTTAGATCTGTTTCGTATGTTAGCCACGCTTGGGCTGTTCCATTTGCTGTGAATCCATTTTCTATTGGCTTTGATGTCGTTAGCATTATACTTCCATCTTCGTCTTTTCCTAATATTATCCATTCTGTTCCTTCTGGTAAATTCGCATCTAATGTGTCATTTTTTATTACTTGTCCTATCATTTCTTCTGAGTATATATCTCCTATTGTTGGTACTAATGATATTTCTTCTTCCCAACTTTCTCCTTTTCCTATTATTATGCTTTCTCCATTTTCTAATTTTGTTTTTTCTGCTTCTGTTATTAATCCATCTTTATATAATTCATCTATTAAACTACTTGTATTATTTCCTACTGTTAGCTCATTTATTTGTTTGTTTGTTTTCCATAAATTTATTCTTTCTTTTATGGCTTCTATTTTATTTTTGTCTTTTGCCTCTACTGCCTGTTTTATTATTCCATTTTCTCCTCCTAGCATTGAAATGCTTACTCCCGCTAGTATTAATAGCACTACTATTGTTACTACTAGAGCTATCAAGGTAATTCCAGATACCGATTTCTTTCCAATCACAGACATAGTATGTCTTGGATTATTTTTAATTTTTTTCATAAAACTTTTCCTCCTTTGTTTTCTTTGCATATATAATGCATTCTCTTATTGCTAATTATACATTAATTTTATTTACTTTGCAAGCATCATATGTACTTATTCTATACAAACCAAATTGATTTTGTCAATAGTTTTTGCGTTATTTTTCACGCATATTATTAAATTTTTTTTGCTATACTTTCATATATATGGAGGAATATATGAAACTATCAGATGCAATAAAATTAAGAATAACTGAATTATGCAATCAACAGAATATTAATGTGAATATGCTAGCGATTAATGCTGGTATTAATCCATCAACAATTCGCAGTATTTTAAAATCAAGGTGTAATACACCTAATACACAAACAATTTATTATTTATGTTTGGGTTTTGGTATTGAACTTAAAGATTTCTATAACTCTCCTTTATTTTCAGATTTAGATGATAATGATTAAAAAAAATTATCATCTTTTATTTTTTATAATTACTTATTATATATAATATTTGTTATCTCCACATTCTGAACAATTTAAATTTTTTCTAGTTTCATTTATTGTTTTGCCTTTTATCTCAAATAATATATCATATTTTTTATCTTTATATACATATTTTCCATCTTTCTTTTCATCAAATACTATAACACTCATTTTAGCTTCTTGTAACCTTTGTTTAAATTTGTCAAGATTTTGTTTATAATAATATACAGGAAATCCACACTTACAAATTCCTTTTGCAAAACAAGTTCTTTTTATTCCAGTTACATTTTCCAGCACTATTGCATCCTTACCTATTGCATTAAAAAATGTTCCATTTTTGATTAATATTATTTTTCCACTATATTCTTTTTGTAATTTTTCTACAAATTCATAAAATTTCATCTTTTTCCTTTCTAGATACAAAAAAAGAGTACCCTATTTATTTTTGAGTACCCTATTTATTTTTGAGTACCCTATTTATTTTTGAGTACCCTATTTATTT
>CAMEJH010000090.1 GCA_945919455.1 uncultured Clostridium sp.
AAACTGGACAGATGAAGGAAATAATGTAATATCAACAAAACAACTAGAAAATACACTATTACAACCAGGAGAAAGCAAAACAATAGAAGTAATACTAACATGGATAAATGGAAATGACAATTTAGCACTAAAAACAAATACAGCAGAAATATCAGAAGATAATAATGAATATAATGTACCAGATAGAGACTCAATACCAGATAATAAAAAGGATGGAGAAGATGATATAGACATAGCTAAAGTAATATTATCAATAGCAACAGGTAGTGCAAAAACATATTTTACTCTAACTTTAGGATTATTAACAGTAATATTAGTTGGAATTATTCTTATTAAGAGATTTGTAATTTAATACAAAATAAGGCAGTAAGTAAAAAAGTACTTACTGCCTTTTAAAATACTATTAAATATCATTAATTCTATAACTTAAAGATAATATAAATATACCAATAAAACAAAAAAAAAATCAATATTCGATTGAACTTTTCTCGAATAAATTTTATATTAATTAGCATACTAAAAATAAAAAAATATTTACATATTCTAGCAAATTTAAAAGAAGATCTAAAAAGCAATTATACTTATATATATGTAATAAATGAAAATAAACAATTTTATGAAAAATGCGAATCTATTTTTGGAGAAGATATAAACTTGCAAGAAAATTCTTTATATCAAATAATAAAACAAGATGATGAAATATATCTAGAAAGAATCTTAATAAGAGATATAATAGACTATTAATTCTATAATAAATTTATTGGAGAATACTTGAAAAAAATAAAAAAAGATGTTAATATAATATCGTACTAAGTTTTTAGTATGATATTTTATTTTTTATCAAAATTTCAAAAATATTAAATCAATATTTAAATCTTATTATCAAATATGAAAATAATAAAAATAGGAGATGATGTGCAAAGCAAAAGCTAAAAAACAAAAAAAGAAGGAGTGATCAATATATCAAAATTTGAATTTACATATCAAAATTATTTACAATATTTATATTTACAACCAAATATAGAAGATACTTTATATGTAGCAGAAGATTCTGCAGATTATTTTTTAAAGGAATCAAAAAATAAGGATAAAAAACATGACAAAATATTTAGAGATATACTACAGGATAAAACTGAGATGACAGAGTTTATAAAAAATTTTATAAACTCAAATATGAAGGAAGAATTAGAGCAATATAAAGAAAATTATATTACAAAAGAGTATAAATACAAACAAGCAGATGTAGTTTACAAAGTAAAAGGCAAAGAAATTTATTATTTAGTAGAACATCAAACTAAAGTAGATTATTCAATGCCATATAGAATATTAAACTATTGTATAGAAATAATAAGACATGCAGTAAAAAATAAAGAAATAAATAAAATATCATATAAATATCCAGTAATAATACCAATAGTATTATATACAGGAAACAAAAGATGGACAGCAAATACAACTTTTTCAAAATGTCAAATAGAAAATGCTGAAAAAACAATAGATGTGAAATACAAGCTGGTAGATATAAATGAATATGAAATAGGCGAATTGTTAAACAAGAAAACGATGCTAACGAATGCAATGATATTAGAAAAATGTAATAATAACGAAGAAGTAATAGAATGTTTAAAAATGATTATAAATAATAAAGAAAATCTAGAAGAAATAAAAAGATTAATAATATATTTATATGAAGATATAAAAAAAGAAAAATTACATGAAATATTCAAATTAATAGAAGAAAGTGAAGGTGAAGAAAAAATGAGTACAATAGCAGAAAGATTGAAAGAAGAATATATCAACGAAAGAAAAATAGGGATATCTCTTGGAATTTCACAGGGAATTTCACAAGGTATTTCACAAACAATATCAGAAATAATAAAAAGAATGTTGACAATGAATCTTACAGAAGAATTTATAAAAGAAGTAACAGGTGCTAATAAAGAGCAGATAGAAAAAATAAAAAAAGAAATTAAATTAGAAGACCAATAATAAATTATTTGAGAAATAATAGCAAAAAATCCAATTTCTTTTTCTGTAAATTTATTTACAACTAAAATCCCTTATGATATAATCGGAGAGAATAAAACAAACAATGGGGTGATTTCGTGAATCAGATATTAGTAACAGGTGATGAATATTCAAAAAAAACTAAAAAGACAAAGGCACCAAAAGTTCCAAAGGAAAAAAAGGTACTAGGTATTAATGGAATTGTAATATTTTATGCAATATGCACAATAATATTAGGTATATGCATGATAAGTGGCAGTGTATATGCTAAAGAGAAGATAAATGAAACAGTAGAAGCAAATACAAAACCAACTGTAGATATTAATAGAAATGATGAAAATAATACTGTAGAAATAAATGTAAAACATATTAGAGGAATAAAAGAAATAGCTTATAAATGGAATGACGAAGATGAAACAACAATAAATGGATATAATAAAACAAGCTTAAATGAAACAATAGACTTAATAGGTGGAAAAAATGTACTAACAGTAAAAATAACAGAAGAAAATGGACAAACAGTAACATACAAAAAAGAATTTACAGTAGGAAATTTACCAGAAATAAAACTAGAAGCGGTTGCAAATGGAGTAAAAGTTACAGTAACAAGTGAGGATGAAATAGATTATATAACATATAGCTGGGATAATGGGGAAGAACAAAAAGTAACTGTAGGAGATACTAAATATGAAGGAACAATAAATACTCCAAAAGGCCAACACATATTAAAAATTGAAGCTATAGATATAAATAATGTAAAAGCGTCAAAAGAACAAAAAGTAGTTGGAGATACAGAACCTACATTAAATATTACAGCAGCTAATATAAATGGCAAATTAGCATTTATAATAGATGCAGAAGATGATGAACAAATAACAACAATAGAAATAACTCATAATGATGGAACAAAACAAGTTATTAATGTTAATAGTACAACATATCATGGAGAAGTAGAAATGACTCAAGGTATGAACAAATTAATAGTAAAAGTATATAATAAAAATGGACTAGAGGCAAAAGCAGGAAGACAATGTAATAATGAATAGGAGAAATATATGGTACAAGAAATATATATAATAGATGATGATGAATCATCATTACCAATATTTAAAGAATTATTTAAAGAAGATAATGAATTCAAATTTATTGGAGTAAAAACAGAGCAAATAGATATTGCATTAAAAAATATACCATTTTTAATAATAATAAATGAAGATGCAATTGATAGAGATGTATTATCTGTATGTGAAAAAATAAGAACAGATGAAGACAATAAGATAACACCAATAATAGTAGTGTCATCAAATTCAGATAGAAGACATAGATTAGAAGTATTAAGTAAATCAGTAGAATACTACATAAAAAAACCAGTAGATACAGACTATTTATATTATACAGTAAAAAATTTAAACAGATTATTAAGTATTAATAGAAGAATAAGACCATTAACAGGTCTACCAGGAAATATCCAAATACATGCAGAATTGAAAAAAAGAATTTCAAAAGGCGAAGAATTTTCTGTATTATACTTAGATTTAGATAATTTTAAAGCATATAATGATGTATACGGATTTTTAAAAGGTGACCAAATAATAGAATTTACAGCTCAAACAATAATTAAATGTGTACATGAAACATTTCCGGAAAACTCATTTATTGGACATATAGGAGGAGATGATTTTATAGCAATAGTACCATCAATAGAAGTAGATAAAGTATGCCAGTCTATAATTGCCAATTTTGATAAAAATGTAACTAAATTTTTTACAGAAGAAGATATCGAAAAGGGTTATATAGAAGTAGCTAATCGAAAAGGGATAATAGAACAATTTGCATTAACATCAATATCAATAGGAGTAGTAATCGTAGAAAAAGGAAGATTTGCTAATATACTAGAAATAGGAGATGTTGGAGCACAAGTAAAACATATGGCAAAATCTATTATGGGAAGTAGTTATGCAGTAGATAGAAGACAATCTCATTAGGAGGAAAAAGTATATAAATGATTACACAGATATTAGTTTTAGTTATATTAATAGGATTAAATGCATTTTTCGCTGCGAGTGAAATTGCATTTATCTCGTTAAATGATGCAAAAGTAGAAAAACAAGCGAAAGAAGGAAATAAAAAGGCGAAACAAATAGAAAAAATGCTAGAAAATCCAAGCAAATTTTTAGCAACAATACAAATAGGGATAACACTTGCAGGATTTTTATCAAGTGCATTTGCATCAGATGCATTTGCATATAGATTAGCGCCAATATTGAATAATTTGATTCCAATAGGTGTAGGAGTTTGGAAAAATATATCAATAGTAATAATAACAATACTATTATCATTCTTTACATTAATATTTGGAGAGTTAGTTCCAAAAAGATTAGCAATGAAAAACTATGAGAAAATTGCATTTGGAACAATAGGAATAATCAGAACAATTTCTATTATAACAGCACCATTTGTAAAATTTTTAACAGCCACTACCAATGCAATTTCAAAACTGTTTGGAGTTAGTGAAAATGAAGAAGAAATAGTAACAGAAGAAGAAATAAAAATGATGGTAGATCAAGGTGAAGAAAAGGGAACGATTCTAGAGGATGAAAAAGAATATATAAATA
>CAMEJH010000091.1 GCA_945919455.1 uncultured Clostridium sp.
CTACTCCTAGTTCAAATCCAAATAGTTCATCTTGTTCTTCTCCTCTTGCAGTAAGCATAATAACTGGTACATTAGACTCTTGTCTTATCTTTCTAAGTACTGACCACCCATCAAGTTTTGGCATCATAACATCTAACAAAATTAGTTTTATCTTATTTCTATTTTCTTCAAAAACTTCTATGGCTTTTTCTCCATCTTCAGCTTCTAGAATATGATATCCTTTTACTGATAAAAAGTCTTTTAATAGTTTTCTCATTCTTGATTCATCATCAACTACTAAAATATATGTTCCTTCCATTTTATCCCTCCATAATTTATATTGGAAATTTTATATGTTGATTATATACTATTCATATGTCTATTTTGTGAAATTTCTATAAAAAAACGAGCCTTTAAGACTCATTTTTTACATGTATTGTTTGTGTATTATATGCTAACTCTACATTTTCGCTTTGTAATATTGACATTATTTCATAATTAATTTGTTCTTTTACTCTTAAGAATTCTGCGTAATTTGTTTTGTTTACATATGCAATTACAACAACATTCATACCATTATCAGAAATTTCTTGGAATCTTATTATTATTGAATCTTGTATTATATAGTCCTTCTTTAGAAGCATTTGCTCTATTTTCAATTTTACATTTTCAACTTTTTGAAGCTCTGTATCTAATTCCAATGTTAAATTAGCATAATATCTTCTTTTCTTTATTTCACTATAATTTATAACTGCAGATATAGCCATTTCTGAATTTGGAATATGCAATACAGCATTATCTAGTGTACGAATACTAGTACTTCTAAATTTAATATCTTCAACTGTTCCTTCATAAGCATCTACTTTTATATAATCTCCTATTTTAAATGGTCTGTCTAAAAATATTGCAATACCACCAATTAAACTTTTTGCTGTATCTTGTGCTGCAAGTGTAATTACTACACCACTTAGTCCTAGCCCTGTTATAAATCCACTTATATTATATCCTAGTTCTGATATTACCATAAATCCTGCTACTATATATATTATAATTTTTATTGTTCTTAAAATAATATTTCTAGTTGATTTATCTATTTCTCTATCAGATTTTATCTTTAATTTAACAAATACCCCATTTTTCTCATCTAGACCTTCTCCAAATGCTTTTGCAACTAGCAATATCATTAATATTTTCATTATTTTTGTAATTATTGCTAAAGTTTCTGCATTAATTTGAAAAGTATCTTTTAGTATATTTAATGCTATATAAATTCCTATAAATGTGAATATTGTTCTTAATGGTAAGTAAAATGGATTTTGTAATATATCTTTATTTTCTTTGTTTTTTGGTCTTAATATCTTTATCATTAGTTTTGAAATAAGTGAGCTTAATACTCTAAAAACTATTATTACCCCTATTGCAAATAAAATTTCTAACATTTTTTGCTTGTCCAAGTTTTCTATAAATTCAACTATCTTTTCCATTGCTTTTTCCCTCAGAATTATATTTAATTTATTAGTTCATATAGTCTCTTAATTTTTTACTTCTACTTGGATGTCTTAGCTTTCTTAATGCTTTTGCTTCTATTTGACGTATTCTCTCTCTTGTTACGTCAAATTCTCTTCCAACTTCTTCTAGTGTTCTAGCTTTTCCGTCTTCCAATCCAAATCTTAGTTTTAATACCTTTGCTTCTCTTGGTGTTAGCGTGTTCATAACTTCTTCTAATTGTTCTCTTAATAAAGTATATGATGCAGCATCATGTGGTGCTGGAGAATCTTCATCTTGTATAAAATCTCCTAAATGACTATCATCTTCTTCTCCTATTGGTGTTTCTAGTGATACTGGATCTTGCGCTATTTTTTGAATTTCCATAACTTTTTCAACTGGAATATCCATTTCTTCTGCAATTTCTTCTGGAGTAGGTTCTCTTCCAAGTTGTTGTAACAAATGTCTTGAAGTACGAATTAATCTATTAATAGTTTCTACCATGTGTACAGGTATTCTTATTGTTCTAGCTTGGTCTGCTATTGCCCTTGTAATAGCTTGTCTTATCCACCATGTTGCATAAGTACTAAATTTAAAACCTTTTGTATAATCAAATTTTTCTACAGCTTTGATTAATCCCATATTTCCTTCTTGAATTAAGTCTAAAAATAGCATTCCTCTTCCTACATATTTTTTTGCAATACTAACTACTAGTCTTAAATTTGCCTCTGCTAATTCTTGCTTTGCTTCTTCATCATTTTCTAATATTCTCTTAGCTAGTTCTAATTCTTTTTCATAAGATAACAAAGGAATCTTTCCTATCTCTCTTAAATACATTCTGACTGGATCATCAACACTTATTCCTTCAAAACTAGTATCTGTTATTTCGTCTAATTTCAAGTCTTCTACTTCTTTTAAATCTTCTATATCAGGCTCTTCTTCAAAATCATCGTTTAAAAGATTTACACCCATTTCTTCAAATGCATCAAAAACTTTGTCTATTTGATCTGGATTAGTGTCCTCTAACTCTTTTGCAAGTTCTTCATATGTTATTTTTCCGTTTTCCTTAGCTTTTTTTACTATATCTTTTACTTTATCATTTTCTTCTTTTACATTCTCTTCTTTTACTTCTTCAGGTTTTGAAATAACTTCTTTTATTTCAAGTTCTTTTTCCTCTTTATTTTTCCCCACAAAAATTCACCCCTATTTAATTTTAGCTAAAGCTATGATTATATCGTTTAATTCTCTACCTAATTTCTTTTTTTCTTCAGCATTTTGTTCTATTTCTAATTGTTTTAATATTTCTTTTTTTCTATAATTTAATTTTTCTTTTTCGTATTTTAATAATATATCATCTACAGCCTTTTCTGTATCTTCTATTTCATAGTCTGTAGCCATTACCATTGTTATATGGTTCTGAGTTTCTTCGTCAAAAGTATCTATAAGTCTATTTATATTTACGTCATTATTTTCTAGTTCAATGTATAATTGTTTTGCTATTTCTTGGTTTATTTTGTCCTTAAAATCTTCTGGTTTTATTCTTTGTTTTATTTTATTAAATACCTCTATATTTGCATCTAATAATAATGCAATTATTGTATTCTCTCTATTTTTTATATCTTCATCTATTTGTGCTTCTTCTTTTTCTTCTCTTTTTATGTTTCTTGTTTCCTGCTTTTTATTTTGTAATATTTTATCTCCTTTTGAATTTACATATATCAATTTGTTTACTTCAGCATAAATTGCTTCTTTTGATATATTATAACCTTTTGCTATTTTTTCTATGTATATTTCTCTTTCTATTGTATTTGCTACTTTTGAAAGTATTTTAGCAATTTCATTTAAAAATTTTATTTTATCTGCTGTATTTTCCAAATTGATATCTTTTTTTAGATTCTTTACCTTGAATTCAACCAATGATATTGCATTATCAACTGCTAGTTTAAATCTTCCTTCTCCAAATTTTACAATATATTCGTCAGGGTCTTTTGCCCCTTCTATTTGTAATACCCTCATGTCACATCCCATGTTTTGTAAAATTTCCATTGATCTTGCAACTGCTGTTTGTCCAGCTCCATCTGCATCAAATCCCAATATTACTTGTTCTGTACTTTTACGTAATAACCACCCTTGTTGCTCTGTTAATGCTGTTCCTAACGCCCCTACTACATTTGTTATTCCTCTTTGATGTAATGATATAACATCCATATATCCTTCAACTATTATTAGTCTTTTTGCTGCGTCCTTTTTGGCCACATTTAGACCAAATAAATGTCTTCCTTTACTATATACAACGTTTTCTGGAGAGTTTATATATTTGGGTTTTGAATCGTCTAGTACTCTTCCCCCAAATGCAATTACTTTTCCTCTAGCATCACAAATAGGAAACATTAATCTGTTTCTATATCTGTCAATATAAGTCCCATTGTCATTTTTATTTACTAGTCCTGATTCTAGTATTTCTTTTTCCCCAAATCCTTGTTGCTTTAAAGCTTTGTATAACTCATCAAATTTACCTGAAAACCCTATTTTATATGCTTCTAAAGTTTCTTGATTTAACTTTCTTTTTTTAACATATTCTTGTGCCATTTTGGCTGTTGGCTTGTATAAATTTTGATGATAAAAGTCTGCAGTAAATTGATTTACTTTATATACTTTTGCTTTTAATTCTTCTTTACTGCTATCTGCACTGTTTTCTAATGTTGGTAGCTGTATATTTGCTTTTTCTGCTAATGTCTCTACTGCTTCTTTAAAGGTTATTCCTTCTATTTTCATTAAAAATGTGTAGACATTTCCTCCTACTCCACACCCAAAACAATGAAATATTTGTCTATCTGGTGACACGGAAAAAGAAGGAGATTTTTCATTATGGAATGGACATAGTCCAAAATAATTTCTTCCTTTTCGAGTTAAATGGACATATTGTGAAATTATATCAACTACATCATTACTTTGCCTTACTTCATCTATAATTTCGTCACTATATCTAATCATTTACTCCCCTCTTCCATTTTTAATATACATAATTATATTATTCGACGTATTTTACATAATTCCCCCTTTTTTGCAAAAAATAGTTTGAATTTTACATAAAAAAAGTGACTTCGTCACACTGGCACTAATTTAAATTTAGTGCCTTTTAT
>CAMEJH010000092.1 GCA_945919455.1 uncultured Clostridium sp.
ATATATAATGGATGATGATCAATCATCATTACCGATATTTAAAGAATGATGGAAAGCAGATAAAGAATTTAAATTTATAGGAGTAAAAACAGAACAAATAGATATAGCATTAAAAAATATACCATTTTTAATAATTATAAATGAAGATGCAATAGATAGAAATGTTGTTGAACTATGCAAAAAAATAAGAACAGACGAAGACAACAAAATAACACCAATAATAGTGGTATCATCTAATGCAGATAGAAACCACAGACTAGAAGTGTTAAAAGAATCTGTAGAATACTACATAAAAAAACCAGTGGATACTGATTATTTATATTATACAGTAAAAAATCTTAATAGATTACTAAATATAAATAGAAGAATTAGTGCTTTAACAGGATTACCAGGAAATGTACAAATACATGCAGAATTAAAAAAGAGAATATCTAAAAAACAAGAATTTTCAGTATTGTATTTAGATCTTGATAATTTCAAAGCATATAATGATGTATATGGATTTTTAAAAGGAGACGAAATAATAGAATTTACAGCCCAAACAATATTAAGGTGTATACATCAATTATTTTTAGATGACTCTTTTGTTGGACACATTGGTGGAGATGATTTTATAGCAATAGTACCATCGATAGAAGTTGATGAGATATGTCAATCTATAATTGCAACATTTGACAAAGATGTAGTAAGATTTTTTAATGAAGAAGACTTAGAACGAGGATATATAGAAGTAGCAAATAGAAAAGGCATAATGGAACAATTTGCATTAACATCTATATCAATTGGAGTAGTTATTGCAGAAAAAGGAAGATTTTCAAATATACTAGAAATAGGAGAAGTAGGAGCACAAGTTAAACATATGGCAAAATCCATAATGGGAAGTAGTTATGCAATAGATAGAAGACAAGCATAAAGGAGAAGATTAATGTTAATACAAATACTTATTTTAGTAATATTGATAGGATTAAATGCGTTTTTTGCAGCTAGCGAAATAGCATTTATATCTTTAAATGATAATAAAATAGAAAAGCAAGCAAAAGAAGGAAATAAAAAGGCAAAGCAAATAGAAAAAATGTTAGAAACACCAAGTAAATTTTTAGCAACAATTCAAATTGGGATAACATTAGCAGGATTCTTATCAAGTGCATTTGCTTCAGATACATTTGCAGATAAATTAGCACCAATATTAAATGGTGCTATTCCAATTGGAGAAGGTGTTTGGCAAAATATATCAATAGTTATAATAACAATTATATTATCATTCTTTACATTAATATTTGGAGAATTAGTACCAAAAAGACTTGCAATGAAAAATTATGAAAAAATAGCATTTGGAACAATTGGAATTATTAGAGCAATATCTATAATTACGGCTCCCTTTGTGAAATTTTTAACAGCAACAACAAATGCAATTTCTAAATTATTTGGAGTAAGTGAAAATGAAGAAGAAATTGTAACAGAAGAAGAAATAAAAATGATGGTAGATCAAGGCGAAGAAAGTGGAACAATAGAAGAAGAAGAAAAAGAGCTTATAAACAATGTATTTGAGTTTAACGATATAACCGTATCAGAAATAATGACACATAGAACAGATATATTTGCAGTAGATATAAATATAAGTGCAGGAGAGTTATTAGAAGAAATAATAAAAGATGATTGCAAGCATAGCAGAATCCCAGTATATGATGAGACAATAGATGAAATAAAAGGTGTCTTATATGTAAAAGATTTATTAAAAAATATTCATAAAAAGACATTTAAAATAAAAAACATAATGAAAGAAGCATATTTCGTATCACAAAATAAGTTAATAAATGAATTATTTAGAGAATTACAAAAAAACAAAAAACAAATAGCTATAATAGTAGATGAATATGGTGGCACTGCAGGACTAATTACTATGGAGGATATTCTAGAAGAAATTGTTGGAGATATTTATGATGAATATGATGAAATAGAAGAAGAATACGAGAAGATTGATGATAGAACATATATAATATCAGGAAGTATGCCAATATATGATGTGAATAAATTATTAGAATCTCACATACCAGAAGGTGATTATGATACACTTTCAGGATATTTACAAGAGGAATTGGGAAGAATACCATCAGAAGAAGAAAATCCAATTATAGAAACAGAAGAACTAACATTTAAAATAGAAGAATATGAAGACAAAAGAATATTGAAAGTTAAGGTGTGCAAAAACGAAGAAGTATAAAGTTAAAAAGCGAAAGATGCCAATAAAAACAGTATATATTTTTGTAATAATACTTGTCATATGTGTAGTGATGGCTACAGGGTATTCGATATTTAGCACTGAACTAAAAATTAACGGAACAGCTATAGCAAAGCCTCAGAAAACAGATATTGAAATACCTTCAGTTGGTGAGGATGAAAATGGCGTGACTCGATTTACAGGAAGTTCAAAATTTAATTCACCAACACTTAATATAGAAGTATTTCGTGTAACGTCAGAAACTTCTGAAGGAAATGTTATAACTACAAATCTACAAGTAATAAATACAACTTGGCTATGGATTACATTGGCTACTAATGCAACAATAACTTTAACAATTGAAAATAATTCAGGAAATACATTTACAAATGGAAAAATAGAATTAATAGAAAATAATAACACTCAAGTAATGACGAATGGAAAACAAACATTAGACAAAACAACTGTTGAAAACGGAGAAACAGCTGTTGCAACAATTACAGGAACAATGTATGGTGCATATGTAACTGCTGGAACATATTATAAATATCAAATATCATTTGATGTAAATGGAGTGACACAATATTTTTATTATATAATAAATATAACACCAAAAGCGTAAAATTAGTTGAATAAAAATAAAAAATTCACATACAATTGTAAAAAAAGTATAGGAGTTTTTTAGGTATGATAGTTTTAAATAAAAAAAGAATGACAATAATAGTGTTAAGTGTATTTGTTTCAGTATTTGTATTTATATTTGCAACAGATAAAAAAGAAATGATTCCTACAGTATCGTTACCTGTATCGGGGAAAACAATAGTTATAGATGCAGGTCATGGTAAGCCAGATGAAGGGGCACAGAGCAGTTCTGGTACAGCAGAGGCAGAAACGAACTTAAAAATAGCGTTAAAATTACAAAATCTTTTAGAGCAAAGTGGTTCATCCGTAATACTTACACGTTCTGATGAAAATGCAATATATGATTTAGATACTAAAACATTAAAACAAAAAAAGATATCAGATATACACAATAGAGTAAAAATAGGTAATGAATCAAGTGCAGATATATTTGTTTCAATACACTTAAATAAAATACCTCAGCAACAATATGATGGATGGCAAACATTCTATAACGCTAATAGTAGTGAGGGACAGAAGCTTGCAACTTCGATTCAGAATAATTTAAATGATGCTATACAAAAAGAAAATAATCGAGTTGCTAAAAGTATTGATAATATATACATAGTAAAACATGTAGAAATCCCAACAACAATAGTAGAATGTGGATTTTTATCAAATCCAGAAGAAGAAAAATTATTGTTAGATGATGAATATCAAAATAGATTAGCTTGGGGAATATATAATGGGATAATTGATTATTTTTATGAATAAAAAATATAAATATTACAAAAATTGCTGAGTCCTTACGGAAACAGCAATTTTTTTTGTTAAATTTGCCCAAATACATTGACTTTTTGACGTTTTGAGTGTATTATAGTAATTGTAAAAACTGGGATTTTATATCCTAAGGAGGAAGAATATGGGAGAAGTTATAGTTATAACATCAGGAAAAGGTGGAGTTGGAAAAACAACAACAACAGCAAACCTAGGTTCTAGCTTAGCATTAGAAGGAAAAAAAGTAGCTTTAATAGACACAGACATTGGATTAAGAAACTTAGATGTAGTAATGGGACTAGAAAATAGAATAGTATATGATATAGTAGATGTTGTTGAGGAAAAATGCAAACTAAGACAAGCATTAATAAAGGACAAGAGATTCAAAGAATTATATTTATTACCAGCTGCACAAACAAGAGATAAAAGTGCAGTAAATGAAGAACAGATGAGAGCATTAGTAAGTAAATTAAAAGAAGAATTTGACTATATACTTATAGACTGCCCTGCTGGAATAGAACAAGGATTCAAAAATGCCATAGCAGGGGCTGATAGAGCTATTGTAGTAACAACAGCAGAAATTTCCGCAATTAGAGATGCAGACAGAATTATAGGTTTATTAGAAGCATCTGAAATTAAGAATCCAGAATTAGTAATAAATAGAATAAGACCAAACATGGTAAGAAAAGGCGAAATGATGGATGTAAATGATATAGTAGATTTACTATCAATAGACTTAATAGGAGTAGTACCAGATGATGAATATATAATAACACAAACCAATAAGGGAGAGCCAGTAATACAAAACAGAAAAGCGCCATCAGGAAAAGCTTACTTAGAAATTGCAAAAAGAGTTTTAGGAGAGAACATAGAAGTAACTATACCTGGAAGAGAAAAGGGATTTTTTGCAAAAATAAAAAGCATATTTAAAAAATAAACAAAAGTTGGAGGGTAATAAATAATGTTTGAAAGCATAATGAATTTTTT
>CAMEJH010000093.1 GCA_945919455.1 uncultured Clostridium sp.
TTATTCAAGTTAAAAACATTTTTATTTTGTGAGTACTTGACAGGTACTAGTATCGAAACCTTCTTTTTTATTTCTATTGGAATATTTTAGTCTGCACTTTCATCATTGTATTCTGTATCTTTTATCAATTTTATTAATTTATCTGTTAAGGTAAATGTAAAATCCAACATTCTATAATATTTATATATAGTTGCTTTGTCCAAAGAAAACTTCGTTACATTTGTAGCTTCAAACATTTCTCCTGACATAAATCTAATGTAAATTTGGTTATTTTTTATTGTAATTTCATATTCCATATTCATTTCTTTTTGAAAATTAATTAATAGTTGCATAATATCTGAAGTTAATAACTGCATTGCAATTATCTTATCTGAACAATATACATCAAAAATTTTTTCAAATTCCTGTGAATCTAGTTCTACTCTCAAATTATCAAATGGTAATTTACTTCTAAATGTTCTACTTAATACATTTTTATTTTTTCTATCTTTTCTTAAATACAAACTAGCATTAAATGGCTTTGGTGTTTCAACTTTTGATAACATTCCACAAAATAATGTATGATAAATTTTATCTCCTTCACTATCTGTTGTCTCATATTCTGTCAATACTTCTGCCATAGAAAAATTACAATTATTTTTTAAAGTTCCTTGCATTAAATCTTCTGATCTATATGTATCATATTTTTCAAATTCAGCTTCCTTATATATTGTTGAACTTATACCACTATATGGAAAATAATCAATGCTTTCATCAAAAGAATCTAAAAGTGCTTTCACAACTTTTGATTTAAATTCCTGTTTATATTCTAATATTTTAGACTTCTTCCCTTTAACTTTTACTTTGAAATATATTAGAATAAAAACTACTATATATATAAATTCAAAAAAATTAGATATTTCATAATTTGGATAAAAAATATTATATAAACCAACATATATAATTACGCCAATAGCCACAGCAATAGTTGCTATTATCCAATCTCTTATTGTTTCACTTTTTGCTCCAGCTCTTAATAATTCTAGATCATCTACATTGTTTTCTAATATCTTTGAATAAATTTGTTCAAATTTTTCATTACTATTCATTCTTTTACCCCTAATCATATTTTTATTTTCACTTTTATATTTAACATTTTCATTATAACATATATTAAAAAAAATTACAGTAAATTAGTATAATTTATCAAAATATGAACTATATTTCTAATGAGTCAATAGAGATACTTATAAAATTGAAAAATATTGTAATATGTGATATAATATACTATATACTTTATTTGAAGGGAATGATATTTTTTGCAGCTCTATGAAGAAACTCTAAAGTCCCCATTTGGCCAGGTGGTCAAGGAAGATGCACTCAAAATCCTCGAACGTTACAGGAGAGATTATCCAGTCAAACATGGCTGGGTAGAGCTTGACGCTGGTGTAAGCCAGGGTGAAGACGGTCGTTGGTATGCTTGGAGGCATCACCAAAAGTATGAATAAAAATGAGAAGGCAGTGAAATTTCACTGCCTTCTCTATTAACTATATATATTATCTTTTTTTACCCAAACAGAAACACTTCCTCCATTGCAATAAAATATTCCATTTCCATCTTGGTCAACATATACATTTTCTTGCACATTTCCAGTATAATCATAAAAAATACTATTCGCTAGTCTTTTACCTACATTTATAGTTTTTCCTCCTCCAGGGCCATCACTCATTATTGTTATCACCCCTGAATCTTGATGCTCGTCATCTCCTGTTCTTACCCATGCTACAATATTACAATCATCAAAATAGTCTATTTGTTCTCCATATGCAAAGTATTTTCTAGCTTTAATTAAATTCTCTAACTTACTCTCCATTGGTTTTATATTATATGATGGTATTCCATAGTAATCACCATAAAATACACAAGGTAATCCATCTTTTCTTAAGAGAATTAGCGCATATGCCAATGGTTTAAACCATTCTTGGATCCATGAACATAATGCTTGCCCTGGTTCTGTATCATGATTATCAACAAATGTAACAGCTAATTCTGGAAGTTCTTTTACTAATGTTTTGTCAAATATCTTAGCCATATCATAATTGCCATTTGAATTAGATGCATCAAATAAATTATAATGTAATGGTACATCAAATAGAGGAATTGTTGAATCTGTTCTATCTATATAACTCTTTAATGTTTCTAAATCTCTATTCCAGTACTCTCCAACACATTTTATATCTTTCTCTTGTCTCATAGTTTTTATCCAGTCTGCCATAAAATCAGATTTTATGTGTTTTACAGCATCAAGTCTAAAATTATCTACTCCTGTAAATTCTAAATACCATTTTCCCCACTTTTTTAATTCTTCTACTACTACTGGATTATTAAAATCTATATCAGCTCCCATTAAATAATCATAATTTCCATTTTCTTTGTCTACATTTTGATCCCAATGCTTTCCACTAAATCTAAATATTCCATTCTTTCTTCCACTTTCATCCCAGTCTGTTCCATTAAAATGTTTATAATTCCACTTAAAATCAGAATATTTGTTATTTCTACTTGTAAAATTATATTTTGTCCAAGCTGTTATTTTTTTGGGAAGTGATGTATCTACGTTTCTATTCTGATGTTCCTCTTCACTTGCATATACTGTTTCTGATTCATCTGCCCCAATTTTGTGATTTAATACAATGTCCGCATAAACTTCTATATTATTTTTATGTAGTTCTTGAATTGCTTGTAGATATTCATCTTTTGTTCCATATTTAGTTTCTATACTCCCTTTTTGGTCAAATTCTCCCAAATCATATAAATCATATGCTGAATATCCTGCATCTAAATTTCCTCCAGCACCTTTATAGGCAGGTGGTAGCCATACATCAGTTATTCCTATTGCTGCTAAATAATTAGCATTTGCAGCTACTTTTTTCCATAGCTTATTTTCTGGTCTTAAATACCATTCAAAATATTGCATTAGTATTCTATTATCTTTCATTTGTTTACTCCATTTTTTATATTTTCTTTGTTATCATATCACAATATTTTTATATTTTCAACATCACATTTTATTAAAAATACCTTTTACTATTAGTAAAAGGTATTTTTATCTATTAACTTTTTATTTCTATGCTGATTTTAGTTCAAGCCTTAGCTTATCAGCAATCATTGCTATAAATTCTGAATTTGTTGGTTTTCCTTTTGCTGCTGAAATTGTATAAGTGTTGATTTTTCAAGCTTTTTATTTTTTGCTTTGTATTACTTAACCAATAAATTATTGCATACTTTCAAAATGTTTGTTGCATTATTTTCAATTTGTTTATTGCATTAATTGTAATACATTTTTTAAGCAAATGCAATAGCAATAAATCACTTTTTTGTCTGGTTGGCGCGCGAACCATAAATGACTTAAAAAGTTGCATATTTGAGTTTTTAGGGCTAAAAAATAAGCAATAGATTTTTGGTCTATTGCTTTATAAATTATTCTTTTTTGCTACAACTACCATTCTTCCATTCTCTTGTGAATATTCACAAGTTATCAATGTTATTAGTTGTTCTCCATATTTTGCTGATACTTCTGTATCATATAATTGTATTTTTTTACATTCTTCTATAAATGTGTTGTATTTTTCCTCATTTTCAAATTCTGTATAATTATAATATCTAAATACATTTTGTTCATCTTGATAAAATATTCTTGATTTGAAAACAGATACAATTTCATATTTGTTTTCTTTTTGTTCTGTTGCTATTTTTATTATTTTATGCTCATTGTAAAAATTTATATCTTCATATTTTAGTAAAGTATTAAACATTTGCGCGTCTTTCATATTATGACCATAAATAATAATATTAGAAGTATTATCTTGTATATTACATTTATTTTTTGCATAAATTGAACCATATTTTGATTTTTCTTTTTTGTAGTTGTGTGTTAAATAATAACTATTATCTGTTGTTTGTAATAATGGATAATCTATAAGGGTATTTTCAATTTGTATCCAACCTATTATATCTTTATTTTCTGACTTTAAATTTATAACTTTTTGCATATTTATAGTTCTTTCTTTACTAACAATATCTTTTTGCGTTTCATTTATAGTATTATCTATATTTTCATACATTGACTTATTTTTGTTTGAGTTAATAAATTCGCAACTTATATAAAATATTCCTATCACACATAATATTAGAAAAATTATTGCTAATATTTTAAAAGACATTACACTTTCTTTACTATGCTTGGCTTTACTATATTTACTCATTAAAATCCTGCCTATTCATTAAAAGGGAAGTTATTGCACTTCCCCATAATTTATTTATACATTTTCTTTTTGCATATTACAAAACATATAGATGAAACTACTATTACAATACTTACAAGTGTAACTATATTGATTATACCTGTTTTGGGTTCATTATCTAGTTTATGTTGGTTTTGCACTTTGTTATCTGTGCTTGTTGTTTCATCTGGTTTTGTTTCTTCTGGTTTTGTTTCTTCTGGTTTTGTTTCTTCTGGTTTTG
>CAMEJH010000094.1 GCA_945919455.1 uncultured Clostridium sp.
TTTTATGTATTGAGTGATGTATTAGAGAATAATTCTTTTTTTTCATATTTGCTTAATATTTTATTATGTTTATGGTTTTTAACTAATATTTTTAATTTTATGTTTTTAACATATGAACATCAATTGGCAAATAAAATTGATAAACAAAAGACAATGGAAATAGTTAAATATGTACAAGAATATGAAAAAGACAATAATATAGAAGTTAAGAATGTTGCTATGAAATATTTTCCAAATACAAACAAAGGATATTATAAACAAAGAGATTCTGTTAATTGCTTAGCGTTATATTCAGAATGTTCTTATGATGGATTAATAAATTTGTATTTACAAAGAAAGTTAAGAAGAGTGAATTTGACATTAAAAATGAATGAGGAGTATAATATTAGAACAAATGAAAATGAAGAATTTGTTTGCATAGATGACGTTTTAATATGTCCAATATATAATTTTTAATATTATAGGAGAATAAAAATGAAATTATTAATGCATACGTGTTGTGCTCCTTGTAGTGTGTACTGCATAGAAAGTTTAAGAAATGAAAGAATAGAACCAGTATTATATTGGTATAACCCTAATATACATCCATATATAGAATATAAAACAAGAAGAGACACTCTAAAAGAATATTCAAAAATGATAAATGCACAAGCTATATTTGATGAAGAATATGGTCTAGATAATTTTTGCAAAAACGTAATAAATGACCTAGAAAATAGATGTGTAAATTATTGTTATAAGGTTAGGCTAGAAAAAACAGTTCAATATGCAAAAGAAAAGGGGTATGATGCTTTTACAAGTACTTTATTTGTAAGTCCATATCAAAAACATGAAGAATTAAAGAAACTTTGTGAGCAACTAGCACAAAAATATGATATACAGTTTTTATATAGAGATTTTAGAGTAGGATTTAGAGAAGGACAAGCAAAAGCAAGAGAACTTGGATTATATATGCAAAAATATTGTGGATGTATTTTTTCGGAGGAGATGAGATATTATAACCGCAATCCTATACAAACCAGTAATACCAATGGTTACGAGATACCAAAAGAACCTAGAATGCAGGTTAAAAAAATAGAAAATAAAGAAGATTATATAGACTTACTTTTAGAGGCAGATCCTTCAAAAGACATGATACATAAGTATTTGAACGATTCTGATGTATATGCATTAAAAAAAGAAGATGAGCTAATTTCTATTGCAGTTATTTTGCACATTGATAGAAAAACATTAGAGTTAAAGAACATAGTTACAAAAGAAAATTACAGAAATAAAGGTTATGCAAAAACACTTTTAAAATCATTATGTGGTAATTATAAACAGAAATATGACAGAATGTTGGTAGGAACAACAGAGAATAATATTCCTTTCTATGTTAAGCAGGGATTTGATAAATATGAGAAAACAATTAAAAATTTCTTTATAGATAATTATAAAGAAGAAATAAAAGATGGAGAATTAACTTGTACTGATTTAATATATTATTCAAAAGATTTAAAGAAAAAATAAAATATTATAGTTATTGAAATAATATCTAACATATATAAGAAATCTAATAGAAATATTAGATTTTTTATTTTGCCTTCAAAAAGGAAGGAGTAAAAAGAAAATGAAAAAAAATGAAAACAACAAACCAAAAAATAATGAAAAAATTAAAAAAGAAACAGAAAAGATTAAAGAGATTATAAGAAAGGAGACAGGTATTTATATAAAGAAGATGAACTCAAGAAACTTAAAGAAAGAATTTGAACAATTTTATTATATTATGGCATCAAATTATTATGAGTGTTTAACAGCAATAGGGTATTTAGATGAAATAGAAACTGATTGCTTTGCTTGTATAAAAGATGATTACTTATCAGATTTTGTAAGGTCAATGAGTGCTATGATGAATAAAATATTTTGTGATGAAGAAAAAGACTTTTCAGATATAATGAATGGAATTATGAGAATGTTAATTTCTGAAGATAAAATTGTTAATATTATAAAAGACGATATACCTAATTGGGTAATATTAAGAAAAAAGATAAGACCAGGATTAGTAAATATTGTACCTTTATATGATAATTTAAATGAATACTATTTGAATTATTCATATAGTTATAATGTTCAAGAAGATATAAAACCTTTTATTGCAGGACTTAACAATTTATTTGGTAAATTAGCAGATGATGAGGAGTTTATATATGTTTCTACTCATTTACAAGATGATAAAGAAATAACAGAGGAATAAATATTCAAGACAAGAGTTAGCTTTTAGGAGTTAGCTCTTTTTTTGAGGAAAGGAGCAAGAATGGGAAAGTGTCAGATAATTGCAATAGCAAATCAAAAAGGTGGAGTTGGAAAAACAACAACTACATTTAGTTTAGGAGTTGCACTTAGTAAACAAGGAAAAAGAGTATTACTAATTGATGCAGATCCACAACGGAGATTTAACTACTTGTATGGGTTACTATAATCAAGATGAATTGCAGAATACTATTGGAACATTAATGTCTGATACTATATGTGATAATGAAATAAATGCAGAAAATGCTATTCTTCATCATAAAGAAGGAGTAGATTTAATTCCTGCAAATTTAGATTTATCAGCAATAGAGTTTTCATTAGTTAATGCAATGAGCAGAGAGTTCACGCTTAAAAATTCTATAAGAGGTATTAAAGATAACTATGATTATGTATTGATAGATTGTATGCCATCTCTTGGAATGATAACAATAAATGCACTTGCTTGTAGTGATAAGATAATAATTCCAGTACAGGGAGAATATCTAGCTGCAAAAGGAATGGGACATTTATTAAAGACAGTTACGAGAGTGCAGAAACAAATAAATCCTAATTTAAAAATAGGAGGAGTATTACTTACATTAGTAGATAAAAGAACAAATTTATCAAAAGATGTAAGAGATACTTTAATCGACAATTATGGACAATATGTGAAAATATATGGTGCTGAAATACCCAAAGCAATAAATACAGCAAAATCAACATCAACAGGAAAGAGTATATTTGAGTTTGATAAAAATAGTCCTGTTGCAAACGCATACAATAATTTAGCAAAGGAGGTATTAGAAAATGAAAGAACAAGACAAAAAGATGGTACTTCCAAAGTTAGATGATTTATTCACAAGTCAAGAACAAAGAGATAATCCAGTTGTTGATGAGGTAAAGGAAATAGAACTATATAAAATAGGAGAATTTCCAGACCACCCTTTTAGAGTTATAGATGATGATAAAATGGAAGAAATGGTTAAAAGTGTAAAAGAACATGGAGTTTTATTACCTGTTATAGTAAGAAAACGAGGAGAAGGAAATTATCAAATGATTTCTGGACATAGAAGAAAAAGAGCGTGTGAACTTGCAGGAATAGATAAAATAAAATGTATTGTTAAAGAATTAACTGATGATGAGGCAACAATTCTTATGGTAGATAGTAATATTCAAAGAGAAGAAATATTGCCTAGTGAAAAAGCATTTGCATATAAAATGAAACTTGAAGCTATGAAACATCAGGGGAAAAGAGTTGATTTAGAAGAAGATATAACTTCGCGACCATTGGGCGACAAGTTAAAAAGTGCAGAAAGAATGGGAGAAGAAGTTGGAGAAAGTGCAAGAACTATACAGAGATATATTCGACTTACTTATTTAATACCAGAGTTATTAGAACAAGTTGATAACAAAAGAATAGCTTTTAGACCAGCAGTAGAATTATCATATTTAAGTGAAGAAAATCAATATGTTGTAGAAAATATATTTGAATTTGATGAGGTAACACCTTCTTTAAGTCAAGCAATAAGATTAAAGAAATTAGAACAAGAAGGAAACCTAACAGAAGAAAAAATAGAAGAAATACTGCAACAGGAAAAGCCAAATCAAAAAGAATATATAAAGATACACAATGAAAAGATAGAAAAATATATTCCAAGTAGAGTAAAAGAATCTGGAAATGTTGAAGATTTTATTATTCAATGTGTGCAAGATTATATTAGGCGAGAACGAATAAAACAAGAAAGAAATTCCAGATAGTGTGTGAACAAAATTAGATATATTTAGTTATACTTGTTTGTGTGAACACTTTACAAAGTTTTCCCTTACAATCCCTTTTAAATACATACTATATTACAAACTAAAAGAGAATTATTATATAAAATATATTTAATAATATTATAATAATTTACACATTTGTTTTTATCTCTAAAAAGCATATAATTAAGCTATAAGGAGATGGTAGTAATGA
>CAMEJH010000095.1 GCA_945919455.1 uncultured Clostridium sp.
ATTTCTCTTATATCTATTTTACTTCCTTGTTTTAACATTTCTACTGCTGTCCAACTTAAAAATGCATTGTTAACATCTACATGTAATATTTGTCTTTCCATAATATCACCTGTTATTTATTTTTATTTTATTTGCTTTATAATATCAAACATTCGTTCTTTTGTCAAGTGTTTTTACTCTTTATTAATACTCCTTAAATTTGCCCTAACAGACACAAAAAAACAAGCATTTCTGCTTGTTTTTTGTTATTATTTTGCATAATCTACCACTCTTGTTTCTCTAATAATATTAACTTTTATTTGTCCTGGATAATCCATTTCTTCTTCTATTCTCTTAGATACATCTCTTGCTAATAAAGTCATTTGATCATCTGAAATCTTTTCTGGTTTTACTATTATTCTTACTTCTCTACCAGCCTGTATAGCAAATGATTTTTCTACACCATCAAATGAATCTGCTATAGATTCTAGATTTTCTAATCTCTTTATGTAAGCTTCAAGTGTTTCTCTTCTTGCTCCTGGTCTTGATGCTGAAATTGCATCTGCAGCTTGTACCAATACTGCTTCTAAGCTTAATGGTTCTACATCTCCATGATGTGCTTCTACAGCATTTATTACAAGTGGATTTTCTTTAAATTTCTTTAATATGTCTACTCCTATTTCAACATGTGTACCTTCCATATCATGGTCTAAAGCTTTTCCAATATCATGTAATAGACCAGCTCTTCTTGCAAGTTTTGGATCTAATCCAAGTTCTTCTGCCATTATTCTTGCTAAGTTTGAAACTTCTATTGAGTGATTTAATACATTTTGTCCATAACTTGTCCTATATTTTAGTTTTCCTATTAATTTTATAAGATCTGGATTTAAACCAATTACTCCAGTTTCTAGTGCTGCTCTTTCTCCTTCTTCTTTAATAGTTGCTGATAATTCTTCTTTTGCCTTTTCTACCATTTCTTCTATTTTAGCAGGATGAATTCTTCCATCATCTATTAATTTTTCTAGAGCAATTCTTGCAACTTCTCTTCTTAATGGATCAAAACCTGATAAGATTACTGCTTCAGGTGTATCGTCTATTATTAAATCTATTCCTGTGGCTGTTTCTAGTGCTTTTATGTTTCTTCCTTCTCTTCCGATTATTCTTCCTTTAATATCATCTGATGGAAGTGGAACTATTGATACTGTTGTTTCTGCAGAATGATCTGCTGCACATTTTTGTATTGCATAGCTTATTACTTCTCTTGCATTTTTTCCAACTTCTTCTTTTGTTTTTTGTTCTAAGTCTCTTATTAGTGTTGCTTTTTCAGCAGTAATTTCTTGTTCTACTGCTTTTAAAAGTTGTACTTTTGCTTCTTCTTGTGTTAGTTTAGCAACTTGTTGAAGAACTTCTATTTGTTTTGAATGTAGTTCCTCTAATTCTTTTTGTTTTTGTTTTAACGCAATCTCTTCTTGATCTAATTCTCTTTCTTTCTTTTCAAAGTTATCTGCGCGTTTTTCTAAGTTTTCTTCTTTTTGGATAATTCTACTTTCTTGTTTTTGTATTTCGCCTCTTCTTTCTTTAATCTCTTGATCTAATTCTGCCCTAGCATTCATAATTTCTTCTTTTGCTTTAAAAATCTCTTCTTTTTTCAAATTTTCTGCTTCTATTTTTGCTAGTTCAACTAATCTTTTGGCTTCTTTTTCTGCACCTTCTATTTTAGATTCAGCAACTTTTTTTCTTATTGCCATTCCTACAAAGATTCCTATTGCTAATGAGATTAAGACAGCGGCTACTATGATTAAAATATCCATAATCATACACCTCTTTCTTATTTAATTTTCAATGTTCGAATAAATATATATTTTTCTACTTTTATTTTTAATATATTTTTTCAACCTCTTATATTTTATAATTATTATTGTAAACTGTCAAGGGTTTTAGAGAATTTTTATGATTTACATAAAAACATTTAAAAATTATAGCTATAACTTATTTCATAATTTTTATATATTTGCATATACTTATAAAAAATATCATTGGAGGAAATATATGCAAAAGTCAAAATTTCTGTTAACAATAATATCAATAGTAACCTTATGTTCAGTAACACTACCCTGTTATAGTTTTTTAAACAATTATACATGGTCAGTATATGATAATACTTTAGAAACATCGACCTCACTGAATGAAAGCTCTAATGTCTTAGATAACAATTCATTAGCTCTTGAAGCAGGTTCTGCAATTCTAATTGAACAAAATAGTGGTCAAATACTATATGGTTATAATGTACATGAAAAATTGCATCCAGCAAGTGTTACCAAAGTCATGAGTCTACTTCTAATAATGGAAGCTTTAGATTCTGGTAAAATTACACTTGATACCCAAATACCTTGTAGTCAAAACGCTGCTAGTATGGGTGGTTCCCAAATATGGCTCGATACAACAGAAACCTTAAGCGTACATGAAATGTTAAAAGCAATAGCTGTTGTTTCTGCAAATGATTGTGTAGTAGCTCTTGCTGAATATTTAGGGGGAACTGAAGAAGGTTTCGTTCAAATGATGAATACTAGAGCTAAAGAATTAGGAATGAATGATACAACTTTTAAAAATTGCCATGGGCTTGATGAAGATGGTCATCTAACTTCTAGTTATGATATAGCATTAATGTCTAGAGAACTATTAGTTAATCACCCTACAATTACAAATTATACAACAATATGGATGGATACTCTTAGAGATGGAAAGTCCGCATTATCTAATACCAATAAGCTTGTTCGTAATTATTCAGGATGTACTGGTCTAAAAACAGGTTCAACCTCTCTTGCATTATACAATTTATCCGCTTCTGCAACTCGTGATGGTATGTCCTTAATTGCTGTTATAATGAAAGCTCCAACTTCTGCAATACGCTTTAAAAATGCTACAAGTTTACTTGATTATGGTTTTAGCAATTATTCTTATAAATCTTTTGCAAATAAAGGTGATACTGTTAAGTCTATTACAGTTACAAAAGGTATAAATACCAATGTTAATGCTGTTTATGAGTCTTCTCCTTCATTTCTTATAAAAAGAGGTGAAGAATCAAATATAACTTATGAAATAAATTTAAATGAATCTATTAAAGCTCCTGTTACTCAGGGGCAACAACTTGGAACTATAACATATTCATTAAATGGTAATAAAATTGAATCTGTCAGTATTGTTGCAGAAAGTTCCGTTGATAAAATAGGATTACTTAATATGACAAAGCATGTTTTGAGTAATTGGTTTAATTTACTACGTGTATAAAAAGATCACTTCGATTGAAGTGATTTTTTCATTAATTATGATATTTTAAATATCTTAGCTGTGATATTATCTGCAGTATTTTCCATTATAATTTTTATTGTATTTTGAGTATTATTTTTAAATTTAAAATCATATGCACCATAAGCTACAGCTGCATCTTTTCCTTTTTGGATATAAGGAACATGTCCACTATGTTCATGCCTTTCTACTACTTCTAATTCAGGAATTTTTAGAACTGCATTATATAGTGTTGTACTAACTTGACAATTACCTCCGCCGAGTCCTTGTTCTTTTTTACCATCGACATATATATCCGCTTCTTGGTAGCCTTTTGCAGAAGTTGATTTTCCAACAGTATCACAAAAAGAAAAAGTTTCTCCTGGCTTTATTTCTTTTGCAGTTAAAGCTTTGCAAGTTATTCCTATATTATTTTGTCTTTCCTTATCTTTGTTATAAATTTTAGTTGAAAAACTTGAAATTTCTGTTTCTGTTTTTGGAACAACAAGCCCATTAGAACTATTTGTATTAGTATTTATGCTATTACTTATATTTTCATTAGTTTTATTCTGATTTATTGTATTTACATTTGTTGCTCTTTTTTCAGCTTGATAATTAGATCCTTTATTTTCATTTGTATTTTTAGATGAATTATACCACCATATTCCTATTCCCCCTATTATTAATGCAATAATTATTAAAACTATTACAGATTTCTTCATTATAAATTCCTCTCTTTCCACATTTTTATAATTATTTTACCCCAAAATCTCAAATAATATTGACAAAATCTGAAAATATAAGTATAATTAATTATGTATTAAATTTTTTAAAGGAGATTATTATGTTAGCTAAGTATTGGAAAAAAATTGGTTTATTTATTTTAATAGTTGCATGTAT
>CAMEJH010000096.1 GCA_945919455.1 uncultured Clostridium sp.
ATTTTCAAGGAATTATGGGACCATCTTGGTATAATGATATTGATTTATGGTTTACTAAATATAATTTTGATGATCAGGTTATGATTGCTCTTTTTAATTACTGTTTTAATCGTTCAGCTTTACATAGAAATTATGTACAAACTGTGGCAGAAGCATGGGGCAATAATAAAATTAAAACCTGGAATGATTTAGAATTATATGAACAAAAACAAGAAAAATTAATAAAAATAAAACGTACTATAGCAAAAAAATTGGGTAAACAAACTCTTACTCAATATGAAGAAGCTTATATTGAAAAATGGGTAATTGATTTTGGATATGATTTAGATGTTATAGAAATAGCATTAAAAAGAACTACTTTTAAAACAAATCCAACATTCGAATATATTAATAATATTATTACAGATTGGCACGAAAGAGGTTTAAAAACACCAAACGAAGTTCTTGCATTTATTGAACAAAGAAATAAACAAAAGAAAGATACAAAGCAATTGCAGAAGCAGGTTTCAAAAGCTTCATTTGAGCAAAGACAATATGATAATTTATCATATTTATATGCTAATTCAAATATTAAGCCATCAGAATTTACAGAAAATTCAAATATAAATGTTTCTAATGTTGCTGTATCTAATATTTCAAATTTAAAAGGAGATTTTAATGTCTAGTGAAATATTATCAACATTATTATTAGAATATGACCAAAAAAAACGAAAAGCAGAAATTGAATTAGAAAATCGCAAAGAAGAACTTTATAATAAATTGCCAAGGCTTAGAGAAATAGAAAATGAATTGAATTCATACGCGATTAATACTGCAAAAAGCATATTACATGGAAATTCATCGTCATTACAAGAATTAAATAATAAAGTTTCTAATTTAAAAATTGAAAAAGAACAAATTTTAAAGAAAAATAAAATATCAGAGGATATTTTAAAGCCTAAATATGAATGTAGTTTATGTAATGACACAGGATATATCCAAGATGAAAATCATAGATCAATTTTATGTTCTTGTTTGAAACAAAAACTTTTGGATATTTCATATAATAAATCTAACATGTCTAATCTTAGTAAAGAGATTTTTGATACATTTAATGCTAATATTTTTTCAAATAAGGTTAATCCAGAAAAATATAATAGTATTACTATATCACCAAGGCAAAATATGTTAATTATAAAACAAAAATGTATTGAGTTTATTGAAAATTTTGACAATCCAGATTATAAAAATCTATTATTTACAGGCAATACTGGATTAGGAAAAACTTTTATGACAAATTGTATAGCAAATGAATTATTAAAAAGAGGAAAAAATGTACTTTATCAGACAGCTCCAGTTTTACTTGAAACAGTTATTGATAATAAATTAAACAAATATAAAAATTCTACCCAAGATAACTTTTATAAGGATGTTTTAGAATCAGATTTATTAATTATAGATGATTTGGGTACTGAATGCTTAAATAGTATGAAATTAAGTGAATTATTTACTATTTTAAATACAAGATTACTTAATCTAAATAATAAAATAACAAAAACTATAATTTCTACTAATTTAGATATTAATAATATATTTAAAAATTATGAAGAACGAATAGGTTCTCGTATTGCCGGATATTATGATATTTATTATTTTTTCGGTGATGATTTAAGATTTTGCTCAAAAGCCTAACTAGCTTTTATATAAAATTTTCTACAAAAAATGAACTTTGCTTAATACAAAGTTCATTTTTGATTTATTTTATTATTCTTCTACTTCTGCAATTTCAGTTTTTAAAGTTTCTATACTTACAACTTTTCCACCATCAGTTGTTCTCATTAATGTTACACCTTGAGTTGAGCGACCTAATACGCTTATATCTTTTACTTTTAGTCTTATTATTGTTCCTTTATCTGTTATAAGCATTACATCTTCATCATCTGTTGCTATTCTTGTTCCTACTATTTTACCTGTTTTTGGAGTTATTTTGTATGTTACTACACCTTTTCCTCCACGAAGCTGTACTCTATATTCATCAAGTTCAGTTCTCTTTCCAAATCCATTTTCAGTAATTGCAAGAAGTGTTGCTTTTCCTCCAGCAATTATAGATTCCATTCCGATAACTTCGTCATCATCATCAATTCTTATACCTATAACTCCTTGAGAAACTCTACCTATAGGTCTTACTTCTTTTTCATCAAATGTTATGCATAAACCATTTCTAGTAACAAGTACAACATTATCTTCTCCATCAGTTAGTCTTACTCCTATAAGTTCATCATCTTCTTTTAATGTTATTCCTTGAAGACCTGTTTTTCTAGCAGAATTATATTCTGCTAATGCAGTTTTCTTTATTAATCCATTTTTAGTTGCCATTAATAAATATTTTCCTTCTGCAAAGTTTTGAATTGGTATAACTGCAGAAACTTTTTCTCCTGCATCTAAACTTAATAAGTTTACTATAGCTGTTCCTCTAGCAGTTCTGCCTGCTTCTGGTACTTCATATCCTCTTAATCTATATAATTTTCCTTTATTTGTAAAGAATAATATTGTATCATGTGTTGAAGCAGTAAATATTTGTTTTACAAAATCTTCTTCTCTTGTTGCTATTCCGGTTATTCCTTTTCCTCCTCGTTTTTGGCTTCTATATGTATCTATTGGCATTCTTTTTATATATCCAAAATGTGTTAAAGCTATAACTGATTGCTCTTCTTTTATTAAATCTTCAACATCTATTTCGCCTTCTGCAGCTACAATTTTAGTTTTTCTCTCATCTCCAAACTTATCTCTTATTTCAATAAGTTCTTCTTTTATAATATCAAATACTAATTTTTCACTATTTAAAATTGCTCTTAAATGTTCAATTAATTCCATTAATTGTTTGTATTCTTCTTCAATTTTTTCGCGTTGCAATCCTGATAATGTTTTTAATCTCATATCTAGTATTGCTTGTGCTTGAATATCAGTTAATCCAAATCTTTCAATCAATCTTTCTTTTGCATCGTCATAAGAATTACGGATTATAGAAATTACTTCATCAATATTATCTATTGCTATTCTCAATCCTTCTAATATATGTGCTCTTGCAAGTGCTTTGTCTAAATCAAATTGTGTTCTACGAAGTATTACTGTTTTTCTATGGTCTATATAACAGTCTAAACATTGTCTTAGTGTTAATATTTTTGGTTCACCATCAACTAATGCTAACATTATTACTCCAAATGTATCTTGCATTTGTGTATTTTTATATAATTGATTTAATACAACTTGAGGGTTTGCATCTCTTTTTAATTCTATTACAATTCTTACTCTGTCATTTCTATCTGATTCATCTCTAATTTCTGAAATTCCTTCAATTCTTTTTTCCCTACATAATTTTGCCATATTTTCTATTAATCGAGCCTTATTTACTTGGTATGGCAATGAAGAAACAATTATTCTTTGTTTATTTCCACTCATCTCTTCGATTTCGGCTTCGGCTCTCATTGTAATTTTTCCTTTTCCTGTTTTATAAGCCTCTTTTATTCCTTCAATCCCAAGAATTACACCCTCTGTAGGAAAATCTGGTCCTTTAATTATTTGCATTAAATCTTCATCAGATACATTGTCATCATCTATTATTTTTATTATTCCATTAATAACTTCTGTTAAATTATGTGGTGGTATATTTGTCGCCATTCCTACAGCAATTCCAGATGATCCATTTACTAATAGTGCTGGTATCTTTGCAGGTAATACAACTGGTTCTTGCAATCTATCATCATAGTTTGGCATAAAATCTACAGTATTTTTTTCTATATCAACTAACATTTGTTCTGCAATTTTTGACATTCTTGCTTCAGTGTACCTCATTGCAGCAGCTCCATC
>CAMEJH010000097.1 GCA_945919455.1 uncultured Clostridium sp.
ATATGCAAAATTTTGATTTTACAAGAAATGGAGGAACAGAAGTGAAAGATAACAATTACACACAAGAAATGTTTGCTGATTATCCTGATGTTGTTGATGTATCTGGACTACGATCAATGCTAGGAAATATTGGTAGACAAACAGCATACGAATTAGTACGAAAAGGTACTATAAAAGCAATCAAAGTCGGAAAACTATACCGAATACCTAAGATAAATGTTATCGCTTTTTTAACTAAAAATACTGTTTAAAAATTAGAAAGGAGATTTTTTTATGTATGACATTACGGCATATTTAACAATTAAGAATAAGACCTTTTATACAGTATTAACTTACTATGTAGATGGCATTAGAAAAATGAAATGGGTATCTACAGGATTTAAAGAAAATGAAAGTAAGAAAAAAGCTGAAAAGAAACTTATTCAAATAAGAGATGAATTTAAAAATAAACTAGAAACAATCACAACTACAAAAACAGAAGATAAAAAAGTACAAATATTATTTTCAGACTTTATGATTAAATGGCTTGATATGATAAAACATCAAGTTGAAGAATCTACATATACAGGTTATAAAAGGCAAATTGAAGGCAGAACAAAAGAATATTTTACTCAACATCCAGTAATGCTAGAAGATCTAAAACCTGTCCATATTTTAGATTTTTATAATTGGTTATATTCACAAGGATTAAAAGGAAATACAGTTGTAAAATATCATGCTAATATTAGAAAGGCATTAGATTATGCAGTGCAAACAGACTTAATACAAAGTAATCCAGCTATAAAAGTTGGTAGACCACAACAAGAACAATTTATTGCTGACTATTATAATGAAGATGAATTAAACAATTTATTCAAAGTAGTAAAAGACACGCCTTTAGAATTAATTGTTTATTTAACTGCTTTCTATGGATTACGAAGAAGTGAAGTTTTAGGTATTAGATGGTCTGCAATAGATTTTGAAAATAAAACAATTACAATAAGTCATAAAGTTGTAACAGTTACGGATGAAAATGAGAATAGTAAAACAAAAACTAAAACAATTACTAAAAGTAAAACAAAAAATAAATCTAGTTATAGAACATTACCTTTATTTAAAGAAATTGAAGAACTTTTACTGTACACTAGAAAAATGCAAGAATACTATATGTCTATATTTAAAGAAAGTTACAATAAACAATTTAAAGATTTTGTTTGTGTAGATGAAATGGGTGATTTAAGAAAACCTGACTATGTTAGTCATAAATTTAAACAAATATTAAAAAATAATGATTTGAGAAAAATAAGGTTTCACGATTTAAGACACAGTTGTGCAACATTACTTTTGAAAAAAGGAATATCTTTAAGAGAAATACAAGATTGGCTAGGACATTCTAGTTCTAAAACAACAGAAAGATATGCACACTTGGATTCGAGTACAAAAATTAAATCTGCTACAGCTATTGAAAATGCTTTAAGTTTTAATAGCAATAAAAAAGATATATTAGATCTGGACTCTAATATACCTAAATAATTAAGTATTTTTCAAATTGTTAGAAATCTGTTAGAAAATTCTAGCAATTTTATTATAAAAGCATCAAGGTTAATCTTCCGAAATCCTTGATGCTCTTTTGGTGCAGATGGCCGGAATCGAACCGGCACGGTTTATTCAACCGCAGGATTTTAAGTCCTGTGCGTCTGCCAGTTCCGCCACATCTGCATAAATTAAACTGGCATTTGTCTTGCGACAATGATTATTATAATATGTTTATGCATTTTTGTCAATAGAATTAATAAAAAAAATTACGAAAAATTCGTAATTTTTATTTTGCTCTCTCTAATGTTATCCTTCCAAGTTTTCCACTTCTAAAATCATCTAATATTATTTTTGAAGTTTTTTCATCATCTATATTTCCACCAGAAACAATTGCTCCCCTTTTCTTTCCAATCAATTGCATTATTTCATATATATTTTGATTTTCTTCTTGTTCTTGACTTAATATAGAATCAATTTGTTCTTCGGTCATAGAATATCTTTCTATTAATCTTTGTTTATAATTTTGTAGTAAAAATTTTGTTAAGCAATATGCAATCTCTGTAATTTCTAGCAGATCATCTTTTATTGTTCCTGTATATGCCAAATTTAGTGCAATATCCTCGTTTTCAAATTTTGGCCACAATACTCCTGGAGTATCTAATAATTCTATATCATTGTTTATTCTTATCCATTGTTTCTGCCTTGTTACTCCTGGTCTATTACCTACTTCTGCTGAATTTTTTTTGGCAATTCTATTTATAAAAGATGATTTTCCAACATTTGGTATGCCTACTATCATTACTTTAATTTTTCTTCCAATTCTACCTTTCTCTGCTGACTTTTGCAAATCTTCTTCCATTACTTTTTGAACCTTTTTTATAACTTCATCAATACCTTTTCCAGTATTAGAATCTGTTAAGAGTGCTATATTTCCTTCTTTTGAAAATTTATTTACCCACTCGGCATTATATCTATCATCAGCTAAATCACTTTTATTTAAGGCAATTATTTTCTTTTTTCCTCTAAGAATTTGCTTGATTTCAGGATTTTGGCTTGAAATTGGTATTCTAGCATCTAATATTTCAATTACCACATCTACTAATTTTAAATCATCTGTTATCTGTTTTCTGGTTTTTGCCATATGGCCAGGAAACCAATTTATATTCATTATTTCCTCCTAATTAATAAAATTTATATTCATTTTTATCTTCTCTTTTATCTCTAGCTTTTAACTCTTCTTCATATTTTTCATTTTTAAAATACCAATCGGTTTTTTTATCAATCGGATTTGCTTTTCTACTCTTGTCTACTAACATATCAAATAATACAAATATAGCTAATATAATAGCAATAAGATCTGATATTAAATTCATACTTAAGTCAATTGTTAATGTTACTTTATTTTGTAATAATGGAATTATTGTCATAAATAAGTGTTCCCCAAAATATAATCCATATATTAATACATATACCAATGCCCCTATTAGTTTCCTTTTTATTATCAATACAATACAAAATATAGTTGCAAATGCTATTATAATTTCATAATTTAAGTTATATGCTACTATTCCTAATAAATCTATAGAAAATTGTGTGCATAAAGCAACAATTGCTCTAAATAACCAAAACATTACCATAAATATTGACAGTAATATTGTTGAAAAGTTTGCCATTTTTTGTCCTCCTTACTAAAATAAAATGATGTTGGTTTGTAGAAATTTTATTTCCACCCCCAACATCCATTTTCCTAATCTTCATCTACAAAATTAAATTCATCTTTATATTTTTCTTTAAATATTGCAAATACTTTATTTAATATCTCTTCGTCTTCAACCCCTACATAAGATTCTTCTTCAGAATCTTCATCTGTGTCTTCTAATTTTAGTATTACAACTTCTCCTTCGTCTTCTTCTCCCTCTTCTGAAACTGGTAATAATACAACATATTCTTCTTCATCTAGCTCTACTAAATCTAAGAATTCAAATTTTACTTCGTTTCCTTCTTCATCATTTAAAACTATTATATTATCTAATTCTTCGTTTTCCATTATTTACTCCTTTCAAATTTAATTTAATCTTTAACATCATACACTATTTTTTATTATTTTGCAACTAATTTTTTATTTTATTTAAATATGTTTCTAAAATATATACTGCAGATAT
>CAMEJH010000098.1 GCA_945919455.1 uncultured Clostridium sp.
AATTTCCATAAGAATAATCATTATGTACAATAGCATTTATAACTGCTTCTTTTAATGCTTTGCTATCAATTTTTTCTTGTTCTTTTCTTCCAAAGTATTCTATTTTTGCATATGTAGTATTTTCAACATCAAGTCTGTCTAGTATTCTTTGTGTAGCAGTAATTAAACAGCGATTTCCAAACTCTAAATTTTCTAATAGTTCAAGTTTATTGGTTCCTAAATATCTTACAAGTTTTATAGAAATAGTATTTTCATCTGCTAATAAAAAAGCATTATAATTGTATTTACCTTCGCTTGTTAGTAAATCAAGATTTTGTAAAAAATTATCATTTAATTTTAATCCGTGTTCTTCATAATAAATTTTTAATTGATTAAATGTTAATTCTTGTCTAGGGGAGTCAATTTCTTTTAATGTATTCTTAATTCTTCTAGAATACATATCATCTATCATCCTTTCTGTCATTCTCTCTTTGCTACTACCAACTCTAACATAACAACCTTCTGGGGTTCTTCCTTTTTTTCTTAAATAATAAGGCTTTTCAGTTCCACTTGATATAACAATTTTTATTACTTCTTTATCATCTATTGTTTCCACTATTACATCAAACAATCCTAAAGTGGAAGGTTGTATGTTATTTTTTATTCTGTCCTTGATTTGTAATTGTGTTAAGTCAGTATTTTCAACTCCAACAACTTGTCCATTTTTATTTATTCCAACATAAATTATTCCACCTTCTTTATAATTAAGAAAGGCAATAACTTCTTGCTCAAAATCTTCATTCAGTAATTCTTTATTTTCTATACGATTTGTTTCTGTATTCGACATAAAATCACTCCTTTAATAATTTTAAAATGGTAAATTATCATCTATTTCTATTTTTATAGTATTTAATCTATTATGTATATTATCTAGTACATTTTTCTGTTTTTCGCTTGATAATTTAATAAAAAATTCATAAAATTTAGTTACTACTTCCACTTGTATATTCGTAGCAGTTGTATATCTATAAGGACCTGACACAAAACAATTTATTAACTTTGAATTAGATTGTATAAAAAACTCTAATGAATTTTCTTTTACAACGTTTTCTAAATCATTTATAATTTGTTCTATATTAGTTTTTAATTCATATGGTCCTGTATATACAGAAATGTGATTATATAATGAATCTGCAAAATTTCTATATGTGCCTTTTTCATAGTCTGAAAAGTCAATTTCACTAAAAATTCCTTTTGAAATATCTTGATAGATTTGTTCAAATGAACTATATCTTTTATCACAAGAATATTGTATCATTTTTTCTATAATTGATTTATATTTAAAATCAACTTCCTTTTCTTTAAAAATATGTGAAAATAACTTTCCTAAAAAATATATTTCTGTTTTATTATCATAATCTTGAGCTTTTTCTATTTCTTCAGGCATTTCCGTTACGGGCCAGTTTAATAATACACTATTTTTTGCTTTTGTATCTAAATTACTGTTATTTATGATTTTTCCAAACCCAAAATCTATTAACTTTAAGTTATAATTTTCATCTAACAATAAATTTTCTGGTCTAATATCTCTATGTAAAATATTATTTTCTTCTAAATATTTAAAAGTTTTAATTACTTCGATAAATATTTCTTCCCAACTTCTATCCCATGGCAAAGGATCATATTTATCAATAGCTGTACCATTTATATATTCCATTTGTAGATATCCTACTTTTCGATTAGGATATAAATAATAATCATATATTCTAACAATGTTAGGATGAGATATTTTAAATAATATTTTAATTTCATCTACAAACCTATTATATAATTCTTCTTTGAAATCTATATTTTGTGGTGCTGGTTCATATTTTTTTATTGCAAATAACATATCTGTTGTTTCATCTTTAAATAAATGGGTATTTCCTGTGCCACCACTACCTAATTCTTTTATATATTTTATACTTTTCATTGCCTCAAATTTCAATATTTTACCTTCTTCAATTTTTTCACTTTTCATGTTTGCCCCCAAAAAACATCTACTTATTATTTAATAACCACTCATATACTTCATCTTCTGTTAAAACTCCATGTTTTAATTTATTAACTCTATCTTTAGCATCCTTTTTCCATTTATCAAAATCTTTTTTCATCTGTTTATTGTCTTTATTTCTGCCAACAGCCATAGATTTTAATTGATATAATCTTCTATATTCTGCTAGGGCTTTATTTTGTTTTAATCTTTCATTATATGCTTGTACAGCACCTTGTTCTCTACAAGTTTTGCCATTTGTCTTTGGATAATCACAATAAATTTCATCAAGTCTTGAGTTTGGAATAAAGTACATTCCACAGTTTTGACATTTCTTAATTGGATTATTAGTTGTTTTTACTAATTCTTCTAATACTGCATAACATATAGCAGATAAGTCATTGCTTTGATGTGTGTCTATCATAGAGACAAGCATTGTGTTGTTCTTAAAACTATCTAATAACTGCTTATCATTCAAATGTGATAATTCCAAATTTTTATTTGAATAACTATCTTGAATAATATTGTCATTTCTATTATAAGTATGTGCTTGTCCTTTATGCTTAATTAAATATACTGCAAATCTTTGACTAGGCGTATATTCTTTTAATTCTTCTTGTTCATCAAGGTTAAATACATAGTTTACAAATGTTTTCATTTCTTCTTGTATTTCTTGTATCTTATATTGTAGGTCATTGTATATTTTTTCCATCTGTTTTAAATATACTTCATCGTTTTCATATTTTCCTTTTAATTCAAAAGTATAATTTTCATCTATATCTTTTAATATCTCAAATCCATAGGCAAAGAAGAATGTTTCATAAGCTGATTCATATGTTTCTAAATTAGCATTTAAAAATCTTAATAACAACATTCCAAATCTTTCAACATAAGGAAAATACATATTTCCTGGATATTTTAATCCTTGTTCTTCTTTAGTTCTTCCTTTAACTTCGCTTTTATCAAAATATAATGTTAATAGTCTATTTTCAAAATTATCTTTTCTATTTACACTATAAAGATACAAAGGTGTTGAATAATATTCTTCTCTTTTTTCTTTATTAAACCAAATATAAAAACTATCAAAAAAATTTTTCTCTGGCAAATTTGCTTTCATTTCAATACTTCCTCCAAATTTATAGTTAACAATTTTTATTTTTTTACATTTTGTTATTGACAATCTATAATTATTATACTATAATATCATCATAATTACAATAGTTTTGTAATGAAAAATTGTAAAACTATAAAGTACATTGAAAAATACACTAAAATTTAGTGTCATATGAAAGTATTATGGAACACTATAATGATACTTCGGCTTGGCTTAACGTGATGTTGAGGAGTCGCTTGGCTGATAGCGGAGAGGTGAAATTCCTATGTAGGTAAAACTATCTATAATATTCCCTTATGTAGATGGGACAGGGTAAATATAATCTACTAAACATATGCAAAATTTTGATTTTACAAGAAATGGAGGAACAGAAGTGAAAGATAACAA
>CAMEJH010000099.1 GCA_945919455.1 uncultured Clostridium sp.
TAATATTAGATACAGCAGGTAGATTACACATTGATGATGAATTAATGCAAGAACTAAAAAATGTAAAAGCAAACATAAAGCCACATGAAATTCTATTAGTAGTAGATTCAATGACAGGTCAAGATGCGGTTAATGTAGCACAAAGCTTTAACGATGCACTTGGAATAGATGGAGTTGTATTAACAAAACTAGATGGAGACACACGTGGTGGTGCAGCACTTTCAGTAAAGAAGGTTACAGGAAAGCCAATAAAATTTGCGGCAACTGGAGAAAAATTAAGTGATATAGAAGTATTCAATCCAGAAAGAATGACATCAAGAATACTTGGAATGGGAGATGTTCTTTCAATAATAGAAAAAGCGGAAGAAGCAATAACCCAAGAAGATGCTGAAAAATTAGAAAAGCAACTTAGAAAAGATGAATTAGATTTAGATGATTATTTAGCTCAAATAAGACAAGTAAAAAAAATGGGCTCATTCTCATCAATACTAAAAATGTTACCTGGAGCGAATAAAATAAAAGATTTGAACATTGATGACAAAGAATTTGACAAAGTTGAAGCAATTATTTGCTCAATGACAAAACAAGAAAAAAGAAACACAAAATTATTAAACGGAAGTAGAAGACTACGTATTGCAAAAGGCAGTGGAACAACAGTACAAGATGTAAATAAATTTATGAAATCATTTGAAATGACACAAAAAATGATGAAGCAATTAAAGTCAAACAAAGGTGGCATGAAAAAAATGATGAAAAATATTGAAAACATGGATCCAAAAGATCTAAAAAATTTCAAAATATAGTTATTAAATTTTAAACATATAAATCATTTAGGAGGTGAATTACAATGGTAAAAATAAGATTACAAAGAGAAGGAAAGAAAAAAGCTCCTTTCTATCATATAGTAGTAGCTGATTCAAAATCTCCAAGAGATGGAAAAATAATTGAACAAATTGGAACATATGATCCAATGACAGAACCATCAACAATAGTTCTAAATAAAGAAAAATTAGAACAATGGATAAAAAATGGTGCACAACCAACTGATACAGTAAAAGCATTAATAAAAAATGCTTAATTGGAGGGCAAAATGAAAGAAGTCTTAGAAACAATAATTAAAAACTTAGTAGACAACAAAGACGAAGTCGAAATAAAAGAAGTTGAAGGTGAAAAAAACATAATCTTCGAAGTAAAAGTTTCTGAAGAAGATATGGGAAAAGTAATCGGAAGACAAGGAAAAATTGCACAATCTATAAGAACAGTAATGAAGGCTGTAGCAAACAGAAAAGATAAAAAAGTTACAGTAGAATTTATTGGATAATGGAGTAGAATATGCAAAAAAGATTAGAAGTTGGTCAAATAGTAAATACATTTGGGATAAAAGGAGAAATTAAAGTTACACCTTTTACAAATGATATAAGAAGATTTGATGATTTAAAAAAAGTATATGTCAAAACCAGAAAAGAATCTAAACTTTACAATGTAGAAAATGCAAGATATCATAAAAACATGGTATTATTAAAACTAAAAGGTATAAATACTCCAGAAGAAGCAGAAATGCTAAGAAATGCGTTCCTTGAAATAGATAGAGAGGATGCAATACCTCTAGAAGAAGGAACATATTTCATAGCAGATTTACTCGGACTAGAAGTTTATACAGATGAAGGAAAACTACTTGGTAAAGTAGAAGATATTTATAATACTGGAAGCAAAGATATATATGTAATAAAAGATGAATTAGGAAAACAAGTTTTATTACCAGGAATAGATGAAGTAATAAAAGAAGTAGACTTAAATAATGGAAAGATTATAGTTCATCTTATACCAGGTCTAGTATAAAATTACAAATTGATATGGAGGTAAAAATGCGATTTGATGTTTTAACACTTTTTCCAGAAATGTTTGAAGCTATGAAGCAAAGCATAATAGGAAAAGCGAAAGAAAAACAACTAATAGATATTAATTTAATAAATATTAGAGATTTTTCAAAAGATAAGCACAAAAAAGTAGATGATACTCCATATGGTGGTGGAGCAGGCATGGTAATGCAAGCTGATGTAATTTATGATGCATATAAATCAATAAAAGATAAAAATGCAAAAGTAATATATATGTCACCACAAGGAAAAGTACTAAACCAAAAAAAAGTAGAAGAATTAAGCAAAGAAGGACATCTTATTTTACTTTGTGGACATTATGAGGGAGTTGACCAAAGAATAATTGATAAAATTGTAGATGAGGAAATATCTATAGGAGACTATGTACTAACAGGTGGAGAAATTCCAGCAATGGTATTAATAGATTCAGTAAGTAGATATGTAGATGGAGTATTAAGTGAAGGTTCAACATCAGAAGAATCATTTTCACATGGAATACTTGAATATCCTCAATATACAAGACCAGAAACTTTTGAAGGAGTAAAGGTTCCAGAGATATTACTATCTGGTCACCACGAAAATATAAACAAGTGGAGAAGATGCCAAGCTTTAAAAAATACATATTTTAAAAGACCAGAACTTTTAGAAAATGTAGAATTGTCTGAAGAAGATAAAAAATATTTGCAAAGTGCTGAACTACAATTCAAGGCACCGCTTGCATAAAGAAAGAAGGAGGTAAATACGATGGATATCGTAAAATCAATAGAACATGAACAATTAAAAAACTCTATTCCAGAAATTAGAGTTGGTAATACAGTAAGAGTACATGTAAAAATAAAAGAAGGAAACAAAGAAAGAATCCAAGTATTTGAAGGAATTGTAATCAAAAAACAAGGTGGAGGAGTTAATGAAACATTTACAGTAAGAAAAATATCTTATGGAGTAGGTGTAGAAAAAACATTCTTAATCCATTCACCGTTAGTAGAAAAAGTTGAGGTAGTAAGAGTTGGTAAAGCAAGAAGAGCAAAACTTTACTATTTAAGAGAAAGAACAGGAAAAGCTTCTAAAACTAAAGAAATGGTTGGAGCTAGAATTGAAAATAGAGAAATTTCTATTAAAGAAGATTTAGTAGAAGAACCAGTAGCAGAAGAAGCTACAGAAGTTGTAAACAAAGAAGTTGCTCCTGCAGAACCAGTAGCAGAAGTTGCTGAAGAAGTTGCAGAAAAAACAGCAGAAGTAGTTGAAAAAGAATCAAAAACAGAAAAAGCTGAATAATAAAATAAAAGAGGAACCCTGTTGATTATAATACCTTTAAAGTACTCACTAAATAAAAATAACTTTATGTTATAAT
>CAMEJH010000100.1 GCA_945919455.1 uncultured Clostridium sp.
CTAAGCAACCTTTTTCTATTTTTATTGCGAAAAATTTTTACTCTTTTTTACTGTCGAATGTTGAGTAGGCACATATATTGAATATAATTTATCTGTATTAAAAGTTTTTTTGATTTATTACTTTGTGTTGTTATATTAGCATCATTTCCATATAGGTCAGCTTCATATATACCTAGTTCTTGACAAATTATACTGATATCTCTAACATCAGGTAAAATTTCTCCCTTTTCATATCTTACAATAGTGCTTCTATTTTTATTAAGAATTTTTGCCATATTTTCCTGACTTAAACCTTTTTGTATTCTGTAATTTTTAAGTCTTTTTCCAAAATCTTTACTATCGAATTCTGCTATAATATTTCCCCATATAATCAAAATCATTATACTATTATTTTGAAAAATATTCAATTAAAATCATTATAATACTTGACAAAGAATGGTAAGTTTATAATTCAACTCCAGAAACATTTATGGCTGAATCAGTAGAATCAATTTTTTTACAAATTAAAAGTTTTTTCGATGAACAATTTTTGAAAATGAAAATGTATTAATTGTTGCACATGGGGGCTCACTTTGTCTTATCTCATATTATTTAAGTAACCGAGATACCTTTATAAAAGAGGTATATGCTTCTAAATATAAAGGCGCAAAACAACCTGTAAATACTGCATTATTTGAAATTAACCCAATTTTTACTTTTATGAAACCTATTTATTATTAGAAAACTGATTATTTTCTAATTGGTTAATAGCAGGAAATTTAAAATTTCCTGCTATTTTTTTGCTCTAATAAATAAAAAATACGGTCTATCATATTGGTTAATATATTTAGGGATAATTTTTATACTTTCTTCGTCAGGTAATGGTTCTAAAATTTTATCGATTTTAAATCCACTTTTCACTAATCCATTTATTAAACTACTAAAATTTCTATGATATTTTTTTACCATTACTCCATTCCATTCTTTTTCTCTTAAGCCTTCTCTGTTATAGTCTGATACAAGTAAAAACCATTTCCCATTAATTTCTGTATAATTCTTTTTCATCCAAGGTTCGAATTTATTAGCTATTCTTAAAGGATGATCAATAGAAAAAATTAATATTCCATCTTCATTTAATAAATTATATATATCTTTTATTAATTTATCATAGTCCTTTACATAGTGAATAGCTAATGAAGAAATAACTACATCAAATTTTTCTTCCAATTTATCTATATCTTCCATTGCCATCAATTTGTATCTTATGTCTTTATCTTTGTTATTATCTAAAGCTATTTTTAGCATATGTTCAGATATGTCAATTCCTAATACTTCTTTTGCTCCTAATTCTTTACAATATATGTCATTTTCTCCATAACCACATCCTAAATCAAGAACTTTTTTATTATTCAAGTCTGGTATTAATTTTCTAAAATTAGGTATTTCAACTAAATCATTTGCATTCATTCCCTTGTTTTCATATCTCATTTTATCATATGCATCTGAAAAACTTTTAATATCATATATATTCTGTTTCATAAAATTCTCACTCCCATCTCCGTATTTTATTATACCACTTTATCTTCTGTATTTCACTACATTGTTTTTAATTTCAACTTTTTCTTTTCTTGGAAATTTTTTATACAGCATCACATTATCTTATATGTTCTCTTTTAATAATTTGGGAGTTATTCTATAAATTCTCATTTTTCTTTTCGAAAATTAGCTTTTGTTCTTTTTCTTCCCTTTCATCTGTATTTTGTAACTTACTTTTATCTCATGCCCCAAATCACGCTGGGCTTTTACCAGTCGTTGATTTCTCAAATCTTTGAAATTTCATCACTCTCCCCTCAAGGCTAGCTACACTCTTTGCATGCTATGGTACTTTTAAACCACTCAAGCTTAATATATGGAAGGGCTTGAGAAACAATAACACAATAATCTAGAAGAATTTTGCAATGAAAATTCATCAAAATAAATGCTCCTGTAGTAATATACATTTTAGTTGATAATTATTTGTTACTATGTTAATGTAGTATCTATATAGATATTAATTTGGCAAAGAAAAATAATTATGAAAAAAAGAATGAATAAATAAGAATTAGTAAAATTGATTGAAAGTTTAAAATTAGATAAAAATGAATACTGGATTTTATCAAGTGGAGCGTTAGTATTACTTTGAAGAAAAAAGAAAATTGTTGGTATATTGTTAATGATAAAATTGAACGTGTTCTTAATACAAAAGAAGCTTGGAAAATAGAAAAATATGGATAGTATAATTTACAGAGTATTGAAAAGGATTATGAATTTTAAAAAGAGATCACTAGAGAAAAGGATAAAGTAAGAATACCACTAATTGAAGAATATATGAAAAACAGATAATCCAAAAATCATAATTTTTCTATTAAATTTAGGTGATAGAATTTTATATTCTTCTCTGTTTAATAATTCTCTTGGGAATTGTATAAAACTTTCATAAGAAAGCTTGTCTGTTTTTTTAAATGGGATGAATTCATACATTATAGACCTCCTTTTATCTAACTTAAATCTAAATTATTCTAGAAAATAATCTTAAAACACTTGATATGACTGTTTTTTATTCTTCGATAAATTTTATTTTTGAATTTTTTTATTTAGATTTTTGTTCTAGAACTTTTTTCTAGAACAAAATTTGAGGATTGAGAGGGATTTTAAAAGACTGTAAACGGTAAAAACACGTTATCTCAATTTCTTGAAATAACGTATTTTCAACACTTTTGATATAATTTTAGTCCTTCTGTAGTTTCCTACAAAATTTAATTTTAGTGGTCGAGGCGACAGGGATCGAACCTGCGACCTCATGGTCCCAAACCACGCGCGCTACCAACTGCGCTACGCCTCGATTAAATAACATTTTTTCCAAACGCTTATATATAATAGCATAGAACTCAAAAAAATTCAAGAGTTTTAAAGAAAAATATTAAAAAAATTTAAAATATACTTGAAAAACTGTCAATAATTTTTAAAAATGTCATAAAAAAATATTGAAATTATTTTTTAATT
>CAMEJH010000101.1 GCA_945919455.1 uncultured Clostridium sp.
AATTAAAAAATAATTTCAATATTTTTTTATGACATTTTTAAAAATTATTGACAGTATTTTATTAAATTTTTATTAATTTTATAAATTGCAAAAAATAAAACAGCTATCTGTTTTAGAGTAGCTGTTTATTTTTTATATTCCTAAAATTTTCTTAGCTCTGTCTACATCTTTTTGAGTTGCATCAGGTACACCTTCTAGTGGATATTTTATTCCAAGTTTATCCCATTTATATTTTCCCATGCTATGATATGGCAATATTTGAACTTTTTCTACTGTTTTTAATGTACTAATAAATTCTTTTAATTTTATTAGGTCTTGCTCATCATCAGTATATCCCGGAACAAGTACTTGCCTTATCCACATTTTTATATTATTATCACTTAAATATTTTGCAAAATCTAATTCTTTTTTATTTCTAAATCCAACTAATTTTTTGCATTTTTCACTATCTATATGTTTTATATCTAGCAGAACTAAATCTGTATATTTTAATACTTCTTTTATATCTTCTGTAAGATTTACCATTCCAGAAGTATCTATACATGTGTGAATTCCTTCTTCTTTTAATTTTTTAAATAGTTCTATTAAAAATTTAATTTGTAGTAATGGTTCTCCACCTGTAACAGTAACTCCTCCGCCTGATGGCATTATATAGTTTTTATATCTTTTAATTTTTTCAAAAATATCATCTATACTTTTATATTCTCCACCTATCATGTTCCAAGTGTCTCTATTGTGACAATATTTACATTGTAAATGACATCCTTGTAAAAATAATACAAATCTAATTCCTGGTCCATCTACTGTTCCAAAGCTTTCTACTGAATGTATTTTTGCATAATATCTTAAATCCTTTTCCATTATATCCTCTCATGAATTGTTCTATTTATTACATCTAATTGTTGTTCTCTTGTAAGTTTTGTAAAGTGTACTGCATATCCTGATACTCTTATTGTAAGTTGAGGATATTTTTCTGGGTGTTCCATTGCATCTTCTAATAATGCTCTGTCGAATACGTTTACATTTATATGATGTCCTGTTTGTGCAAAGAATCCATCTAGCATACTTACTAAATTATTAACTTTTGTTTCTTTATCTTGTCCTAATGTTGATGGTGTAATTGCAAATGTATATGATATTCCATCTTCTGAATCTTCGAATGGTAATTTTGCAATTGAGTTCATTACTGCTAATGCTCCATTTACATCTCTACCATGTAATGGGTTTGCTCCTGGTCCAAATGGTGTTCCTGCTCTTCTTCCATCTGGTGTATTTCCTGTATTTTTACCATATACAACATTTGATGTAATTGTTAATATTGATAATGTGTGTTTTGAATCTCTATAAGTTGGATGTTTCTTTAATTTGTTTAAAAATCTTCTAACAACTTCTATTGCAATTTGATCAACTCTATCATCGTCATTACCAAATTGAGGATACTCTCCTTCTACTTGATAATCTACTGCTAATCCAGTTTCATCTCTTATAACTTTTACTTTAGCATATTTAATAGCTGATAGTGAATCTGCCACTACAGAAACTCCAGCAACTCCGCATGCCATAGTTCTTATTATGTCTTTATCATGTAATGCCATTTCAATTGCTTCGTATGAATATTTATCATGCATATAGTGAATTGCATTTAATGCTTTTATATATATTTTTGCAACATAATCCATCATTTGGTCAAATTTTTCCATAACCTCTTCATAATTTAAGTATTCTGAAGTTATTGGTTCAAATTTTGGTGTAATTTGTTTTCCAGATTTTTCGTCTCTTCCACCATTTATTGCATATAATAATGTTTTTGCAAGGTTTGCTCTTGCTCCAAAGAATTGCATTTGTTTTCCTATTTTCATAGGTGATACACAACATGCTATTCCATAATCATCTCCTAATGTTGCTCTCATTACATCATCATTCTCATATTGTATTGATGATGTTTTTATAGATAATTCTGCTGTATATTTTTTGAATCCTTCTGGTAGTCTTGTTGACCATAATACTGTTAAGTTTGGTTCTGGTGCTGGTCCTAAGTTTTCTAATGTATGCAATACTCTGAATGAGTTCTTTGTAACTAATGTTCTACCATCTATTCCCATACCGCCAATACTTTCTGTTACCCATACTGGATCTCCACTAAATAGTTCATTATATTCTGGTGTTCTTAAAAATCTTATTAATCTTAGTTTCATTACAAAGTGATCCATTATTTCTTGTGCTTGTTCTTCTGTTAGAACTCCATTTTTTAAATCTCTTTCAAAGTAAATGTCTAAGAATGTTGATGTTCTACCAATACTCATAGCAGCACCATTTTGATCTTTTACAGCTCCTAAATATCCAAAATATAGCCATTGAACTGCTTCTTTTGCATTTGCAGCTGGTTTAGAAATATCAAATCCGTATTTTGCAGCCATTTCTTTTAATTGGTTAAGTGCTTTTATTTGTTCAAATATTTCTTCTCTTTCTCTTATTACCTTTTCTGTAAAGTCATCTACATTTAGTATTTCTAATTCTTCTTGTTTTTCTTCAATTAATGCATCTACACCATATAAGGCAACTCTTCTATAATCACCTATAATTCTTCCTCTTCCATATCCATCTGGTAATCCTGTTATTAAGTGAGAAGATCTTGCTGCTCTTATATCTGGTGTGTATACACTAAATACTCCATCATTATGTGTTTTTCTTATTGTGTGGAATATTTCATCAACTTCTGGATCTACTTGTCTATCATATGCTTCACATGATTTTTCTACTATTTTTATTCCTCCAAAAGGCATAATTGCTCTTTTTAAAGGAGCGTCTGTTTGTAGACCTACTATTTCTTCTAAATCTTTATCTATATACCCTGCTTCGTGGCTTGATACTGTTGATACAGTTTTTGTGTCTATATCTAATACTCCACCTTTTGCTTCATGTTCTTTTTTGTATAATTCTAATACTTCATCCCATAATTTTTTTGTTTTTT
>CAMEJH010000102.1 GCA_945919455.1 uncultured Clostridium sp.
TATTGAAAGTGCTATTGTAACAATTACAAATGCTATTCCCAAAATGATTGTCCATCTTTTTTGCATTCCTTCTTTTGTTCTCCCTTTATTTTTTTCAAAGAAGTTGTTTGTAGATGAACCTGTTATTGTAGATGATAACCCTGCATCATCTTTTGACTGCACCATTGCTAAAATAGTTAAGGCTATACATATTATTAAATCTACTACTACTAATATTATTTTTGCTACTTGCATTTAGTATTCCTCCTAACGGTTTTTTTATTCACTCTAATACTAAGATATTTTACCATATATTTCTTAAAAAATCAATGCTAGAGCATTAAAAATTATAACTTTTATCATAATATTAATAAATAAGTTACAATTTGTTCCTTTTATTCCACCTTTATTCAGTTCTTTAAAACCTTGAACTACTTCTTCTATTTCTTTTTTAGATGATATTTTTTGTTCTTCCATATATTCTTTAGCTATATATTCTGCTTTTATCATTGCATCATTTTCTAAAAATACTCTGATTACGTAATATATAAAGCTTAGTATTAGCAATATATTAGAAAATATCATTTCATTTGGTAATTTCTTAATTATTACTAATACTGATGTTATTAGAAAGTATAATAAATATATATTAGAATATATAAAATTGAATATCAATATTTTTTTATCTTGTACAGAATGTAAACATTCATGTGCCATTGTTTGTATTCTTGTATAGCCTCCTTGTGTATTACCTATTGATATTTTATTTTGAATTGCTATGTATAAAGTTGAATTTGAATTAGGATCTTCTTCTACTTTAACACTTTCATTCTTTAATTTTTTTAATATTGTTTTACATATCTCTGTATTGTCTGGATATTTTTCTGCTATTTTATTTAATTTTTCATTTGTAGCAATTTTCTCTAATTCTTTTGTGTTATATTTCATTAAATAACCTACTATTATTATAGATATTATTGCTACTATTATTATAATTAGTTCCATTATTTATTTCTCCTTATAAATTTTCCCTAACTATATTATAAATTCAATTCTTTTTATTTTAACAAGCTTTGTACCGCTTCTCCAATTATTTTGTTAATATCTGCTATCAATATATTAAATTTCATTTCTGCATCAAAATATTTACTCGCTTCTTGATTTTGTATTAGTTCTCCATATAATGCTTGAACATGTCTCATTTTAGTTTCATCATCTTTTCCTGTTTGTAGAGCAATTATCTGTGCCTCATATCTTGCTTTTTCGAATTCATCTATTTTTGATTTTAATTCATAATTTAAATTGATAGCTTCTTTTGCCATTTTATATGTAACATATTCTTCTGATTGTTTTATTTCTTGTGCTAATTTATTGGCTGTATCATATATATTCATTTTTACTCCTCCTATGGGCAATTATGGGCAATTTTATCTCGGGCTTTTTTTCCCTTTTTCAAATTACTAAAATCCGGAATTTAAGGCCTATCTCAAATTCCGGATTATTTTTATGCATATGCTTGGCGTTTTTTGAAAGATAATAGATTTGTAATTTCTTTCTCTGTTCCTTTTGCCTTTTTTGCTTTTTGAGCTTTTTCTTGTTCCATTTGTTTTCTTTGTTTTTCTGCCATTGTCTCACATATTGCTTTTTGATATGTGAAGTGTGTATCTTGTGCTATTTTTGCCCAATTATAATTATTTTTTACTTTTGCCTTAGCTTTTTTTACTATGTTTGAACATAATTCTGGATTGAATAATAGTTCTAATATTGAATCTGCAATTGAATTTGGATTTCCACAGTAACTCTTCATTCCTGTTTCTCTATGTTCTACTATTTCTCCAAGACCTCCTGCATCTGATACTACTATTGGCCTTTCTGCTAACATTCCTTCTAGCGCTACTATTCCAAATGGCTCATATGTACTTGGAAATACTGATATGTCTGCTGCTTTATACATTTTTTCTACATCTTTTCCATTCATGTATCCAGCAAAATATACCTTATTTGATATTCCTAAGGCATCTGCTTGTGCTCTTAATTCATCTAACATTCCGCCTTTTCCTGCTATTACAAGTTTTGCATCATGATATCTAGATAGTACTTTTGGCATTGCAGCTATTAGATGTTGTACTCCTTTTTCATATACTAGTCTTCCCATAAATAATATTATTTTCTCATTATCCATTGCAAATCTTCTTCTAAATGAATAATCTCTATCCATTCCAGTAAATTTGTTTAAATTTACCCCGTTTGCAACAACATTTATCTTTTCAAATGGTAAACCAAATAATCTTTGTATTTCACCTTTCATATAGTTGCTGTTTACAATTACTTCTGTTGCTTCATATGTAAGCATCCATTCTGTATCATTTATATATCTTTGAGTTTCATCATGTATTCCACTATTTCTTCCTGATTCTGTTGCATGTATTGTTGCTACTATTGGGATATTATATGAATTTTTGATTGATTTTGCAGCATTTGCTACTAACCAATCATGTGCATGTATTACATCAAAGTTTCCTTGTTCTGCTATAATTTGATTTACTTTTGTAATCATATTAAAATTCATTTGCATTATCCAATCTATAAAATTATTTGGATTTATCATATAATTATCTACTCTATATACTTTTACTCCTTTGTCATCCTCAAAATATGGATTTTCCCCTTCTCTGTATGTTACTACAGTTACTTCATGACCATCTTTTATTAGTCTATGTGATAGATCATATACCACTCTAGATATTCCACCTACTACTCTTGGTGGATATTCCCATGTTAGCATCAATATTTTCATTGATTTACCCCTTTCTTAAGTTC
>CAMEJH010000103.1 GCA_945919455.1 uncultured Clostridium sp.
CTATGTGAAAAATTACTGCCCTCAATAAGTGTTTTATCTATCATTTCTTGAGTAAAAGAAAAAGCAGGAGTATTTTCTACTTCTGCTTGTGCTTGAATATTATTTATTTGTGTATCTACACTTGGTAACTCTTTAATTGGTGGTACATAAGTATCTTCAAAAAGATTTAATTGTAAATTAGCTCTGACATTATCATTTCTTCGGCTTGGTTCTTTATTGAGTTCATTGCTTGTACCCAACTCATTTGATTCTCTCTTTTCATTTCCTCTGTTATTTGATTCTTCTCTGCTAGACTTGTTATTATCTGTTTCATTCTCTTTTGGGCTGTTTGCTCTATTTCTCCTAAATGTTCTTCCATCTTGCCATCTAACATTAATTCCTCGTATAACCCTCTTTTGTGTTCTTTTAGGAATTTCTCCCTCATTCTTGAGAATCTCCCCTGTGCCATTTTCTTCGTTTTTGGTAATGCTACTTGTGGTATTTGGTAATCTCCCATTTGATTGTATGTTAATTCTATCATAATCATTTCTCCCTTCATTATTTTTTTCTTCATTATTATGATAATTTATTTTTTCATTATTAACAAATGTACGATTTGTTAATTTATAATTTTTTTCATAATTTATAACACTAGAATAGATTTCTCTTAATTCTTGTTCTGCAATATCACTTATTGCTGCACCTAATCTTGAAACAACTCTTTTATTATTAAAACTACTAATCATTTCAAAATCCGATACATTAAAATGTTCTGTTGGATCAATGCCACATCTTTTCATTGCCATATATGATATTGATTTTGCAAGTAATACAATAAAGTTTCCCTCTAAATCTATATCTTGCATTCCCTCTAATAAGCTACCATCTAAAACTTCTTTTAAATCAACTAAATAATCTTGATAATTATCTTCAACTAAATTTATAGATGCTGAATATATTGCTTCTGCTAAATTAGATTTAACTTCTAAATTTCCAAAACTATTTTCTAGTGTTTCTATAATTCCATTTTCATAAGAAGGTTTTATTTCCCATAACTTAAAATCTTTATTTATACCACTATGTGTATCTGAAATATCAAAAACATGTCTTAATACATTTCTGCCATTTTCCATTGATAATAAGGCAATACCTTTTGCACCCTTATTAACCCATCTTCGTAATTTTTTATTCCAAGTTTCTATATCTGCACAAGCAGTAGCATTTGGTTTTTGAGCATATATTAACACTTGCTCATTAAAAGAATACTTGTAATTGTTACTCGCCGTATTTAAAAACTTAATCCAACTTTCTCCATTTTGAGTAATTTCTTTCAATGTTTCACTTGCCATTTCATTTATTAGTTGATATTTATTCGCCATCGGTTTCCTCCTTTCTCGTTTCTTGATAATTGAAATACCCTATTGTATTATGGTCTTTAATAAACTCTCGTAAAGCAATAATATTCAAAACATCAGGGTCTTTCGTTATTTCTTTTAAATCTTCTATTTTTAAATTTGAAATATCTTTTTCTGTTGATTTTCCAATACTTATTAACTTGTTATATGTTTCCATTCTTAAGTTTCTTTTTCTAGGCATTTCACACCTCCCATTTTTAACAAATTAAAGAGAGCTAATAATCTAGCTCTCCGTCATTTATTATTTATCTTTATTTTGTTTACGCTTAATTATATAAGCTATTCCTAGTAAAGATAGAATTATTGCACTAGCAAATAATTTTATTTTGCTTTCAACTCCAGTTTTAGGAACTTCTATCTTTTTATTTTCAAAAGTAAATTCTATTGTATTTTCAGTTTCTTCTACTTGTGTATCATCTACAAATATACCTTTGTCATTGATTTCAACTTTAACAATTTTGTTTGATAATTCATAATCTTTTGGTGCTTTTATTTCTTTAATGTAATATGTTCCATATCTTAATTCTTCAAATAAAGCTGTTCCATCTTCTGAATTAGATTTAACCTCTTTAATAAGTTTTGTACATTCTGGATCTTCGTATATTGCAAATATGAATTTATCTTTAATAACTTCTTTTGTTTCAGTATCAATCTTAATTACCTTTACATTTTTTAGTATTGGCATATCTTTCATTTCTATTTTTTGAGTTTCTTTGTCAGTTGTTACTGTGAATTTTATTTCTTCAGTAATTTCATAACCATAAGGAGCAGTAGTTTCTTTTAAGATATATGTTTTACCTTCCTCTAAACCTTTTACTTTATGAGGTTCTTTAGTTGATGTCCATTTATCTATTGTATTACCATCTTCATCTGTTACTTCTAATTCTGCACCCTCTAGTTCATTTCCATTTGTTATATCTGTTTTAGTTATTTCTACTAATTTATCAATCATAACTAATTTTTGTGTTTCTTTATCTGTTGTTACAATAAATTCAACATCAGTTGCTTTTACATAAGAATCTGCAACTATTTCTTCATGTAATGTGTATGTTTCGCCTTCAACTAGATTTTTGATTTTATGTGGCTCTTTACCAGATACCCATTCATCAACTACTTT